>JAITTH010000095.1 GCA_031287295.1 Eubacteriales Family XIII. Incertae Sedis bacterium | reverse complement strand
TCGATTTCGACAGCAAGCTCATTGTTTTCTTTCAGATAACTTTTTACGTTTTCTCGACCCTGACCGATCCGATTTCCGTTATAGCTATACCACGAACCTGCTTTATCGATGACTTCAGTCGTGACAGCACAATCGACAAGGTCTCCGATTTTTGAAATGCCCTCACCATAAATAATGTCAAACTCCGTCTGTTTGAATGGAGGTGCAACTTTGTTTTTCACAATTTTTACCTTGGTTCGATTACCGATGGTCTGGTCTCCGACCTTGATAGACTCTGCTTTTCGTATGTCGATACGCATGGAAGAGTAGAACTTAAGCGCCCGCCCGCCGGTGGTTACCTCCGGACTGCCGTAGATGACGCCGACTTTTTCGCGCAGTTGGTTGATGAACACAGCACAGGTATTCGAACGACTGATGGCACCGGCAAGTTTCCTGAGCGCCTGTGACATCAGGCGAGCCTGCAGACCGATGTGGGAATCTCCCATATCGCCCTGAATTTCCGCTTTGGGAACCAGTGCTGCGACAGAGTCGATGACCACCACGTCAATCGCGCCACTTCGAACAAGCATTTCACAAATTTCCAGTGCCTGCTCTCCGGTATCGGGCTGTGCAACGAGCAATTCATCGACATCTACGCCTAGATTTCTCGCATAAAGCGGGTCGAGTGCGTGCTCGGCATCGATGAAGGCGGCTTTTCCGCCGAGTTTCTGCGCTTCTGCAATGATGTGCAGCGTCAGCGTCGTTTTCCCTGAAGACTCCGGTCCAAAAATTTCTACGATACGTCCGCGCGGAACGCCTCCGATGCCTGTTGCAATGTCCAGGCTTACCGATCCGGTCGGAATCGCATCTATGCTGCTGACCGCACCCTCGTCACCCAAGCGCATGATCGAACCTTTTCCGAACTGTTTGTGAATTTGGCCCAAGGCGGCTTCCAATGCCTTTGCTCTTTCGTCTTTACTGGCTGCCATATAATCCTCCATAAAACATACGTTCTCGCTGTCTTATTTATCCTATGCTTTTCCGTGCAAAAGGTCAAGCATCTTTAAGAAAATGTATTTTCTATATTTTACAATTATTGGATAAATTTGTAAAATACTTTTTATAGCTTGTTATCGAGCGTTTTGTTCAGGACATCCAACATCGCAAGCGTAAAGACACTGCGGTTGTACGCACGACCCAAGTTCCGCGCTTCGAAATAAAACGTGCTGATTTTACCTTTGCTCGCCACCGCAATCCAACAGCCACCGATCGGCTTGCTTTCGCTGCCACCGTCCGGTCCGGCGACGCCTGTCACGGAAATGGCAATGTCCGATTGCGCACGCGTTCTTGCACCTGTCGCCATGGCGATTGCCACATCTTCGCTTACGGAACCCTTCTTTTCTATGAGCTCTTTTGACACGCCCAACAGTTCTGTTTTGGATTCGTTCGAATAGACGATCCATCCGGAAAGAAAAGAGGCCGACATGCCCGGAACCGATAAGAGCCTGTCGGCAAACATGCCGCCCGTACAGGACTCCGCCGTCGAAAGGGTCACGGAACGGGCAATCAGTTTTTGTGCGACAACCTCATGCAATTCCATGTTTTCGGTACTGTAAAGGTATTCGCCGACAAGCTCGCGTATTTTTTCGATGGTCTCCGCAACGGCATAAATGGCGTCCTCTTCGCGGGCACGTTTGGACGCGACACGCACGGTACATTCTCCGTCTTTGGCGTAGGTTGCAATCGTCGGATCTGTTTGCCCCTCGATGATCGGAAGCAGCTTCGTTTCCAGCGCTGATTCTCCGATTCCATAAAACCGCAGAATCTTATAAAAAATGGTCGCCTGGGTTTTCTCGTTCAGCCACGGACGAACCCACAGATCGAATAGGGCTTTCATTTCACGTGGCGGTCCGGGAAGAGCCATAATCGTTTTCTCACCGACCTCGGACAAAAAGCCGGGCGCCGTTCCTACCGGGTTGTAAAAGACCTGTGCATTTTCGGGCATAAGCGCCTGTTTGCGGTTGTTTTCGGTCATGGGAGCCCCACGCCTCAGAAAAAAGGCTTCGAGCTCCTGAATCGTCTTTTCGTCCTGAATAAGGGGTACGTCGATGACTTCCGCAATGATTTCCTTTGTTAAGTCGTCCTGTGTAGGTCCAAGTCCTCCGGTCGTGATCACAAGGTCGGATTCGTCCAGAGCGCGTTTTAAAATCGCACGCACGCGTTCGGGATTGTCACCAACCGTAAAATGATACAGGACATCCACACCCGCAACCTGTAACTCACTCGAAAGCCACGCGGCATTGGTATTGACGATTTGTCCAAAAAGCAATTCGGTTCCGATACTTACGATTGTCGCTTTCATTTTTTTGCTTCTCCATCGCCTTTCATGCTGAAGGCCGCACGATTTTTTACAATGTATTCCATGCCGGAATAGACCGTAAGCGCAACTGCGATCCAGAGCACAATTTGATCCATGGGAATTCCAAGATAGATAAAGGGCCAGTTCTCCAGCAAAATCAACGTAATCGCAACCATCTGTGCAACGGTTTTGAGTTTCCCGCTAAACCCGGCGGCAATCACAATGCCGGAACTTGCAGCGACAGACCGAAGTCCCGTGATGGTAAACTCGCGTGCCAGAATGACAATTACCATCCACCCCGGAATGATGCCAAGTTCTGTGAGACACACGAGCGCAGACACCACCAGGAGCTTATCTGCGAGTGGGTCCATGATTTTTCCAAAATTCGTAACAAGATTTTTCGACCGCGCAATATGCCCATCGAGTGCATCTGTAATGGATGCCACGATGAAGATGCCAGCGGCGATATAAAAAGAATCGGACATCAAAAATACGATAAAAACGGGGATAAGCGCAACTCTCAGCAACGTAAGTGCATTTGGAAGATTCATTTAGGACTCCTATTTATTTTCTCGGTCTCCCAGGACAATGATTAAGCTAAAGGGGAATACCATCTAAATCTACTCCGATTATATCATAGTCCATTGCATCTGTAATACGGACACGTGCGAAATCTCCCGGCTTGTAGTGCCTGGAAGATTCAAACATCGTAGTTTCATCAATTTCGGGGGCGTCGGCATAAGTGCGTCCAATATAGACACCCGGAGACTCCTGTTCTTCCACAAAAACCAACAATTCTTTGCCGATCATCGCTTGGTTGTTGCGAAGTGAAATATCCATCTGCCGAAGCATGAGCGAATCGCGTCGTTCTTTTGCGATTTCAGGGTCAATTTTTTCATCCATGGTGAAGGCAGCAGTGCCCTCTTCTTCCGAAAAGGCGAAAACACCCATGCGATCAAAACATTGCGTTTCGACAAAATCTACAAGCTCGGCAAAATCTTCCTCGGTTTCACCGGGAAAACCCGTCATCAATGTTGTGCGAATGGCGATATCCGGCATGGCTGTGCGAAGCTTTTCCAACGTTTTCTCCATGGATTTTCGCGTGGAACTACGGTTCATCCGTGCCAGTACGGCATCCGAGCAATGCTGCAAGGGAATGTCGATGTAATGCAGAATCTTTTTTTCGCCGCTCATGACTCGAATGAGTTCGTCTGTAATGCGCTCTTCGTAACAATACAGCAGACGAATCCACTCGATGCCCTCGATGCGACAGAGGAAAGAGAGCAAATCCGGCAAGGCATATTTCCCGTAGATGTCAATGCCCCATGCCGTAACATCCTGTGCGATGAGAATGAGCTCCTTTGTCCCTTCCGCAGCAAGCGCGCCGGCTTCCCGAAGCAAATCGTCCATCGCGACGCTACGATACCCACCGCGAATCGATGGAATCGCACAGTAGGAACAGCAATTGCTACATCCTTCCGCAATCTTAAGATAGGCATAATGCCGACTTGAAAGTGCCGTACGTTTCCCGGTCAGGAGAGATGTTTCTCCGTTCACAGACAAAAATCGGCTACTCTTTTCCATCGGTTCCGTTTGTATTTCGGCATAGAGCTTCTCGACGATTTCCGGGAGTTTCTTGTAATCATTGACACCGAGAATCGCATCGGCTTCCGGCAGTTCCTCGAAGAGCTCTTCCCCATAACGTTGCGCAAGACAACCTGTCACGATGAGTTTTTTCCCGGACTGTCTTTTTTCTGCCAACTGCAAAATGCGGTCGATAGACTCTCGTTTTGCGTCTTCGATAAACCCGCAAGTATTGATCATCAGAATGTCTGCTTCTTCCGTAGATTGCACCACTTCAAGACCATCCGACAATAACAGTCCGGCAGCACGTTCGGAATCTTCTTGGTTTTTGAAACAACCTAACGTTTCAATGTAGATTTTCATTCAGCACTCCAAGGTGGTGCGTCAGAAAAGGCAGGATCCGAAGAATTTTCCTGAGAATCCTCACCTGTAGGTTGTGAAGTGTAAGATTCTCCCGCAGAGTCCTTGCCTGCACCTTGTAAATAGGCGTTCATTTGCGCGTCTGTAATCAGCACTTTCCGTGGTTTGTTCTGACCATCGCTCGGCGCAACGATCCCACGCTCTTCCATCATGTCCACAAGCCGCGCTGAACGATTGTAGCCGATACGGAAACGGCGTTGAATCATCGATACGGATGCCTGTTTTGCCTGAACCACCATTTCGACCGCATCGCGGAAAAGCGCGTCCTCGTCATCGACAAGCTGATTCGAAAACCCGTTTTCAACGACTTGAACCACATCCGGGCTGTAATCCGGATCCATTTGATTTTTGATGAATTCCGTTACTTTATAAACTTCGGAATCGGAAACGTAAGCGCCCTGAATGCGTACCGGTTCACGCACGCCAACCGGGCTAAACAGCATATCGCCCTTGCCATGAAGTCGTTCTGCACCGGGCTCGTCAAGGATGACGCGGGAAGCCGAATTGGATGAGACCGAAAAGGCAATGCGTGATGGGATGTTTGCCTTAATTACGCTGGTTAAGATGGATGCCAGGGGTTGCTGTGTTGCAACAATGAGGTGAATTCCCGCAGCGCGCGCCATCGCAGCAAGACGCGAAATGCTGTCCTGAACTTTCTGCGCGGCGACCATCATAAGATCGGACAATTCATCGATGACAATGACAATTTGCGGAAGAACATCTTCGCTACGCCCTTCGCTGATCATTTTTTCGTTGTAATTGGCAAATTTGTTCACATTAACGGAACCGAATTTCTCATAGCGGTCTGTCATCAGGGTAACCGCGTAATTCAGCGCCGTTGCAGCCCGTTCCGGACTGGTGACCACAGGCACGAGCAAATGCGGAATGTCGTTATACATTTTCAGTTCCACAACCTTGGGATCAATGAGGATAAGTCTTACCTCATCGGGACGCGCCTTGTACAAAATGCTAAGCAAGATGCTGTTGATGCACACGCTCTTTCCGCTCCCTGTCGTTCCGGCAATGAGCAAATGTGGCATATCTTCGAGATTGGCGATGATGCGCTCTCCGGAAATGTTCTTCCCGATCGCAAATGAAATCTTAGAATCGACCGTACGAAATTCGGGCGAATCGATGAGGTCTCGAAGCGAAACAATCTGCGTTACGGCGTTGTAGGCTTCGATGCCCACCACCGCCTGCCCCGGCATCGGAACAACCCGAACGCTTTTGACTTCGAGCTTTAAGGCAAGGTCCGGTTCAAGACTTTTGATGCTCTGAATCTTTACACCGACGTCGGGTGCAACCTCGTAACGTGTTACGGTTGGTCCGACGGTGACATTCAACACCCGTGCATCCACACGAAAATCACGAAGTGTTTGCTCCAGTTTTGCGGCTCTCGCCTTCAGTTCCGCCGCGTTTCCGACAGGTCTGTTTTCGGAGGTCTTTTTCAGCAGATTTGCCGGTGGCAACTTATAATTGCGCATGGCGTCTTGATCTTCGAAACTGCCATGAAATGCTTTGTTTGCCGTACTTTTTCGAGGCTTCGCTTCTCCGCCGTCCGTGCCGGCAAAGAGAGAAACTTGCTCCTCATTTTCATCCGGTTCACCCGCGGCCTTGGCAGAACCGATTTTTTGAATCCGCGCCGTATAAGACTTGGAATTGACATCCAAATCGGAAAGATCCTCTTGAAGATCTGCTTCTGTGAAAACTCGAGTATCATCCTGCTCTTCGGAAGTGGCAAAAGCATCAGGCAAATCAACATCATCAAGCCCATAGCCCGGACGAACGTATCGTGGCGGTTCCAAACCGATTGGTACATCGTCCTCGTCATAAACCGTGATTGCATTGTTTCCCGGTTCGGTAACGATTTCGCCATCCCCCAAGATGGAATTTTCAATGACCACCGTTTCAACGATATTCTTTTGTCTTTTTTTCAGATTCTCCGGAGGGTCAATCGGCTCCTCTTCGGAGAGAAAAGGCTCCGATCTTCTTGTTGCCTTCGGTTCAAATGCAACTTCGTCAAAGGCTTCCTCCGCACGTAATTCTTCTTTACGTTCCTTGCGTTCTTTCAGTCGATCCTTGATGAGCAAGGCATAATATGAAATCGGATTGCCCGCATAGATAATCGAAAGGATAAGAAATCCGAGCGAACTGAAGATAAACAAACCCGGCTTGCCAATCAGCTTCACAATAAGACCGCCGACGTACATGCCGAAAATACCTGCGCTTTCCCCTTCCCCGCTCTGTTTCCATACCGCTTGAAACGCATCCCCTTTCAAGGGGTCGTCCGGGGTTCCGAGATAGAATCCACTGATGAAAATTTGAATCAATCCGAAGATGAGAACGAGCAGAAGAATGGCTTTTATGCTGTAGTATTTTTGTTTGCGCAACAGCAACAGAATCCCGTATGCCGCCAACAGGATGGGGAATACGTAGGCGACCATACCGAAGCAGGCTTTCAGAAAGAAGGCAATACCACCGCCGATGGCTCCTGCCATCTTTAAATACAAAGCAAAAAGAAGGAAGAGACCAAAAGCAAAAAGAAGGAAGGCAACAATTTCTTCGCTTTTCCGTTTCCTGAGTACCGCGTCTTTCGCGGATCCGGTCGATTTCCCGGATTTTTTCGATTGTGTCGATTTTCTCTCTGTCATACAGGATTATTTTATCACAAACATACACTTCAATTCATTACAATACAAATACAAACATACATTCGCGGGTAAAAATTGTTACTAAAAATTTGCTCCATTGCGGTCTATAAGTCTCCAATGATATAATT
>JAITTH010000032.1 GCA_031287295.1 Eubacteriales Family XIII. Incertae Sedis bacterium | reverse complement strand
ATGAAAGCAGTCGCAGTTTTTTTCGCAAAAATGCCACATACACCCGCACATGACGATCTTCGGTGTCGGTGTCGTAGCCCCACAGCTTCTCAATAATACGGTTCGGGGAGAGCAGCGTTTCCTTGTTCGAAATGAGAAGCTCGAGTAGCTGGCTCTCTTTTAGAGTAAGGCGAAATGAATTCCCATTGCAATACAGGTCTAAGGTATTGGGGTTGAGTTCTATGTCGCCAAAACGAAGCAGATTGTCCTGAAGCAGCTGTCCTTTTCTGCGTCCCAAGGCCCGAATTCGCGCCAGAAGTTCCTCGGATTGGAAGGGCTTCGGCAGATAGTCGTCCGCGCCACTATCGAGTCCCACCACCTTATCTTCCAGCTCGCCTTTGGCGGTGAGCAAGATGACAGGCGTATCGATTCCGTTCCTACGCATTTCCTGTAAAACACTGAGACCGCTTCGCTTGGGAAGCATAATGTCCAGAATGATGATGTCATACAGGTCGGTCAAAGCTTCATCGAGACCGCTTTCCCCATCATGGCATAAATCCACACTGTAATTGTTCTTTTTCAGTACCTGCGCCACGGCACGTGCCATATATTTTTCATCTTCCACATACAGAATTTTCATATTCGCCCATTATACCCGCAAATGTTTAACGAATGTTTAACGGAAAGAGTACGCGAATGTTCGTTCCTTCGCCTTCCTTGCTGTATAGCGTGACTTCCGCGCTGTGGATGATTGCGATGTGCTTTACGATCGCGAGCCCGAGACCTGTTCCGCCCGTTGTTTTTGAACGCGATTTTTCCGCGCGATAGAAGCGTTCGAATACGCGGTCTTGGGCATTTTCGGGAATGCCGATGCCATCATCTTCCACCGTTAAGGCGATTTGTCCATCGATCTCCGCCACGTGAACCGTAACACTGCCTCCCGGCTTGTTGTATTTAATGGCGTTGTCCATCAAATTGTAAACAAGCTCGCTTAGCATCGACGGATTTGCAGGAATGGCGATGCCCGAAGCGCAGGTATTTACAATCTTTACCGTAACCTCTGCTTCCTGTGCTTTCAGCGCCAGGACTTCCGACGTGTGCTCCAGTATTTTGAATAAATCGGTGTTTACGAAAAGTTCATTCGGTGCTTTTTCATCCAATTCCGAGAGCAGCATAATGTCTTCAACGAGTACGATAAGCCTCTGTGCTTCCTCTTTGATTTTTTGTGCAAAGGCGGGACAATCTTCCTCCCTTGCCATACCATTTTCGAGCATTTCTGCATAGCCGAGAATGCTGGTGAGGGGCGTTTTGAGCTCGTGCGACACATTGGCGGAAAATTCACGCCGGAGTTTTTCTGACTTTGCCCTCTCTGTCGTATCGAGAAAGAAGAGAATGGCTCCGTTTCCGGGCACGGGGCTAAAGTAGACCGTGTAGTCGCGCCCGCTGCGTTCGATGGATGTTTCGTCACGTTTGCCGAGAAGGGCAGCGCGTGTTTTTTCAATCAAAAGGGTGTCGCGGAAAAGTTCGAGGATGTCTTTGCCTGCCATGTTTCCGCCTGCGCCGAAGATGGTGAGTGCACTCTTGTTTGCGGAGAGTATGCTGCCCCCTTCGTTCAGCAATACGGCACCTTCATTCATATTTTCAACGATGGCGTTAATCGCCTTGGTACGCGATTCAATCTCGTCCAATTGCCTGTCGATTTGTTCTTGCTGATTTTCGATGGCGCGAATAAAGGGCACAAGCTCATCATAAGGCGAAGAGAGTTTGCTGCCGAAATTGAAATCGTTGATCGGTCGTAAAATGCGTTTGGTGAGCTGCGAAGCGACAAGGTATCCTGCGATCGTGGTCAGTAAAATGATGACGATAACAAAAGGAAGCGCACGTTCGAAAACGACAAATATGCTATGCGTTGTCTTTGCCGTTCGCAGGATATATCCGTCGTGAAGTTTTACGGCGTAATAATACGTCTGCTCATCCAGGGTGTCTGAATAACGTTTGCTCTCGCCGAATCCGGTTTTGCCGGCCTGCTGAATTTCTTCGCGATCTTTGTGGTTTCCCATTGTTTCTGCGTTCGATACATTGTCGAAGATGACGGTGCCGTTCGGCGCAACTACGGTTACGCGCATATCTTCCGGGGCGGTGTTTTTGAGCGACGAAATGGCGGTTTCGGAATCGTCGGTTCGGAAGATGTCCGTACGTTGCTGCATCTCTTCGTGAATGGAAGTGGAATACAAATTATAAAACACAAAACAAAGCACCGCAGATACCAAAAGCAGTGTGATGATCGTAAGCAGAGCCATGTTCAGATAGATCTTCTTTTTCAATCTTGCGCCTCCAATTTATAGCCTACACCGCGTACGGTAATGATGTAGGAACTGCACGTACCGAGTTTTTGTCGTAGCGTCTTGACATGCATATCTACCGTGCGCGTTTCGCCGAGATAATCGAAACCCCAGATGCGGTCGAGCAATTTCTCCCGACTAAGCACCTTATTTTCGTTGAGCATAAAATGATGAAGCAACTCAAATTCTTTGAATGTCAGCGTAACAGGGACACCATCAGCGGTAACACTGCGTTTTTGCTCCGAGAGAACAAGCGCGCCAATGCGCAGGGTGTCTTCCGTTTCTATGGTGTGTGCACTTCTTCGAAGCACGGCACGTACGCGCGAAATCGCTTCCATGACAGAGAATGGTTTCGTGATGTAATCGTCCGCGCCGAGATCGAGCCCCTTGATGCGGTCGTATTCCGAGCCTTTTGCCGTGAGCATGATGACGGGAATTTCTTTGAAGCGTTCGGCGACTTTGAGTTTGCTCAGAAGGGAGAGCCCGTCTTCTCCCGGCAGCATGATGTCGAGG
Source organism: Eubacteriales Family XIII. Incertae Sedis bacterium (assembly GCA_031287295.1). Lineage (GTDB taxonomy): Bacteria > Bacillota > Clostridia > Peptostreptococcales > Anaerovoracaceae > JAISTV01. Next base: position 5,978 of record JAITTH010000032.1, on the reverse strand, counting down.
AGGACAAGGTGGGGCAATTCCTCTTCAAGAGCTTCAAAAAATTCCTTCCCACTCACAAATCCCTGCGCACGATATCCGGATGCGGTGAGTGCATAAATCACCAATTCCCGAATGTTGTCGTCATCTTCCACAAAATATATATTCTGCACAATCCCTCCTCGTTACAGCAGTTGCGTGTCTTTGTGCTTGCCCGTAATGGAGAAGATTACCCATTCAGCGATGTTCACCGCATGGTCTCCGATGCGCTCGTAGTATTTGGCAATTTGAAGCAAATCAAATGCCTGCTCTCCGTTTGTGGGCGACTTGTGAACCAATGCGATGAGTTCTCTTTTCACTTCATCGAACAGACTGTCTACAATATCGTCCCGGTCGATGACTTCCTGTGCAAGCTTTGTGTCTCTTCGCACGAATGCGTCGATGCTTTCCGAAACCATACGAATGGTCTCTTCCGCCATTTTGGGAATGTGCTCGAGTTTTTTGATGTAATCTTGCTTCGACAGCAAGATGCAGAGTTCTGCGATGTCGGAAGCCTGGTCTCCAATGCGTTCCATGTCTGTAAGCATTTTCAGGACGGTGGAAATTTGCCGAAAATCGCTCGCCACCGGCTGTTGGCTGAGCATGAGTTTCAGGCACATGGCCTCAATTTCTTTTTCTTTGTCATCAATGGTATCTTCGTTTACGATAACGGCCTTTGCCCGCGTCTCGTCTTGGGTTATCAGTGCTTCCGTGGTTTCGCTTATGGAATATTCCACAAGACCACCCATCTCAATCAAGCTGTTGTTGAGACGTGTAAGTTGTTCGTCAAAAAGAATCCGCACCATCATCCAAACCTCCCTGTGATATAGTCTTCTGTCCGTTTATTGTGAGGCATAGCAAACATTTGTTCGGTCTGCCCATATTCCACCATTTCCCCGAGCAGGAAGAAAGCAGTCCTGTCGCTGATGCGTGCTGCTTGTTGCATGTTGTGGGTTACAATGATAATACTATACTTCCCTTTCAGTGTGAGCAAAAGCTCTTCAATTTTCCCGGTTGAGATGGGGTCCAGTGCGCTGGTCGGTTCATCCAAGAGAAGCACTTCCGGGTTTACGGCAAGCGCTCTGGCAATGCAGAGGCGTTGTTGCTGGCCTCCGGACAGCCCAAGTGCCGGCTTCTTAAGGCGATCTTTCACCTCGTCCCAAATGGCAGCTTTTTTCAGCGATTGCTCCACGAGTTCATCCAAATCGTAACGTTTTTTCACCCCGTGCGTCCGAGGACCGAAGGCGATGTTGTCGTAGATGCTCATCGGAAACGGGTTCGGCTTTTGAAAGACCATGCCAACGCGCTTTCGAAGCAGGCTTACATCCATATTCTCATAGATGTTTTCTTCGAAGAGCTTCACGGTACCTTCGATTTTGCATCCTTCAATGAGGTCGTTCATGCGGTTCATCGTCTTTAATAAGGTACTTTTCCCACATCCGGATGGACCGATAAATGCGGTGATTTCATTGGTCGGGATCGAGATATTCACATCTTTTAATGCTTGAAAATCCCGATAAAATAAATCCAAATTTTCGATGTCGAAGCAGTTCATGATTGCCTACTCTCCCTTCTGTGTCCTGGTGATTCGTTTTGCTGCCGCGGCAGATGCCGCATTGAGGAGAACGACAAGAATCAGGAGGATAACGGCGGTGGCGTACCCTTCATTCATGTGAAGCCCTTCGCTTGAGAGCGCATACATATGCACAGACAAGGTACGAGACGATTGCATGGGGTTTCCCGGAATTTGAGCCACCGTCCCGGATGTGTAGATGAGCGCTGCCGTCTCTCCGACGATTCTGCCGATGGCAAGCAGTACTCCGGCGAGGATGCCCGGTGTCGCAGCCGGAAGAACCACGCGAAACACCGTTCGCAATTTGCCTGCTCCAAGACCAAAAGCGCCTTCGCGCCAAATGTCCGGAACGGCGAGCAATGATTCTTCTGTCTGTCGCAAAACCAAAGGAAGAATCATGATCGCAAGCGTAATGGAGCCTGCCAGGGTTGAATATCCCCAATGCAGATAAGTCACAAAAAAGAGCAAACCAAAGAGCCCATAAATGATGGACGGAATTCCGGCGAGTGTTTCCGCCATGATGCGAATGACATTCACCGCTTTATGCCCACGCTTGGCATATTCCACCAGATAGATTGCCGCGCCGACGCCCAAGGGAACCGCGACAATCAGGGCAAGCAGGGCGGTAATCACCGTCGATACCAATGCCGGGAACAAAGAGACATTGTCCGAATTATAGGTGAATGCGAACAGGGATGGTTTCAGATGCGGAATTCCTTTTATCAAAATGAATCCGATGATATAGAAAAGCGCCGCAAAGGCGATGGCTGCGGAACCCCATACGGCGACACGTGTGAGTCGCTCTGTGAATTTTGCTTTACGCGTCATCCTTTTCTCCTTGTCAGTGCAGAAAAGCTTAAATTGATGATGAGAATGAAGACGAAGAGGACGACACCGGTCGCAATGAGGGCATCTCGGTGAAGTCCCGACGCATACCCCATTTCGATAACGATGTTTGCCGTCATGGTTCGAATTCCCTTAAACATGGAAACGGGCATTCTTGCCTGATTTCCTGCGACCATAATGACTGCCATGGTTTCGCCGATGGCCCTGCCAATGCCGAGCACCGCTGCTGCCAAAACGCCGGATTTTGCTGCCGGAAGGACAACGCGAAAGATGCTGCGATAGTGTCCTGCGCCAAGTGCCAATGCCCCTTCATAATATTGTGCCGGAACGGCCCGAAGTGCGCTCTCGGAGATGGCGATAACCGTCGGCAGAATCATGATGCCAAGGAGGATACATGCCGAAAGAATGCTGTTGCCCGTAAGTGGGACGATTGCAGACATGCCGAAAAATCCGTATACAACGGATGGAATGCCCGCCAATAGGTTTGTTGCGGGCTTTGCAAGGCGATACATGCGCGGAGGGCAGCTTTTGGCAAGGAAAACGGCGGTGAGGATACCCATCGGAACGCCGATGATGAGTGCTCCCGCTGTAACATAAAGGCTGCCCACGATCATCGGGAGAATCCCGAACGTAGGGGGTGTATCGGAGGGCTTCCACGATTTCCCGAGAAGGAAGTCGCCAACCCCAATCTCTTTTAGGGCGGGCAACCCGTTTGCAAATAAAAAAATGCAAATCAATCCGACCGCAAAAATGGAAGCACACGCCGCGATAAAGAACACGGCGTGCATAAGTTTTTCAATTAATTGAGTTCGCTCCATGTAAGATTTTCTCCGGTGTAAATTCCTTTAATCTGATCTTTCGAAAGGCTGTTTGTCGGGTTATTTTTGTTGATGACGATGGCGATGCCATCGATTGCAATCTGCGTAGGGTCAACTTCTTTTAACTCTTCCGGTTTCAGATCGCGACTCACCATACCGATGTCGCAGGTACCGTCAATTGTCCCTGTAATGCCGGCGGAAGAATCGCTCTGCTGAATTTCAACCTTGGCATTTTTGTTCACGGCAAGATAAGCTTCCTTGAGCTTTTCCATAATCGGTGTTACCGAAGAGGAGCCTGCGATAACGAGTGTGCCTGAAGGCTTCGACCCGCTGTATGCCGGGGTGCTGTCATCGACTGCAATATAGCCATTTGAGACAACAGCTTGACCATCCGAAGAAAGGATGAAGTCAATGAAGTCCTGCGCCAGGTTATTGGGTGTTCCTTTGGTCACGATGTGAAAGGGACGTTGTATCACATAGCTTCCATTTTTAACGTTTTCGGGGGTTGCATCCACCCCGTCAACCTGAGCGGCTTTTACGGTATCGTTGAGTGAACCGAGCGAGATGTATCCGATTGCATAATTGTCGTTTGCAACGGTCGTCATCATCACGTCTGTGGCTTTCGCGATGACGGCTTCTTCGGTCGTCATGTCTTTTTTGGTCCCGTCGGCATTTTTTACTTCTACACCGACCAGTTCGATAAACGCGGTACGGGTTCCGGAACCATCTTCTCTTGAAATCACAGTGATTTCTTTGCTGTCGTCAAACGTCGCCGAGGATTTGGTATCATCGCTGCCGCATCCTGCAAAGATCGTAAGGGCGACCATGGTCATCAAAGCAATTGCGAATAACTTTTTTTTCATTTTATACTCCTTCTTCTTTTCGTCCTTTTTCCGGATTCTGATTGTTTTGCACTCATGATTGAGGTCATCGCAAAGACCGGATCGTTTCATTTCTGATTTCTAGGAAGAAGAATAACAATAAAATGTAAAGCCATTCCACAGAGAAATGTAAAATCCATGTAAAGAAACTTAATTCGATTAGGTTCGATTAGGAACGAAGGCGCTTGCTTGAGAATTTTCTTGCAGAGAGCGCGAGGAAAAGGAGCGTATAGAGGAAAAGGATGCCCAGCGGAAGAAGCAAACTGTTGCCATCGCCCTTCGCGTACGATTGGAACGTGTTCAATATCCAGTATTGTGGTGTAGCCTTTCCGAGTATGCGGAAAATTTCAGGGGCAGTATCGATCGGAAACCATGCGCCACCAACCAGCGAGGTAATGGTGGAACTGACGATGATAATGGCGATGATGGCGTTCATGGAAGGGGATACAATTCCAATCAATACGCCAAAGGAAGCGATAAATAAGATGAGGGCGGACAGAAGAATTACGATGATGCCAAAGGGAACACCGGTATAAATGTCGAAGGCTTTGCACGCGATTAAAAGAGGTAAGAGCATCAGGGTTAAGTTGATGAGCCCGATGAAGAGAAAGGCTAAAGTGTATTGAAATGCGCTTACATCTCCGGATTGAAGGCGGCGGAATGTTCCGTTTTTTCGATCGGTAAACAACATGGAAGACAGCGCAATCATGCATACGGAGGCGAACATGATGAAGAATCCCACTGCGCTTTGGAACCCTGCCATCTGAGATTCTTTACGTTGCTTCTCCTTATCTTTTTCCAGGATGGTGATTTCGATTTTTTCGTCAGTGGTTTTCGAAAGCAGATCGGCGAAAACGACCTCATCGCCATCCGCAGTGACGGCGAGTGTTGTGAGCGAACTGACATAGCTCTCCAGATACCCTTGGAGGAAAGCGGCGTTTTCATAATCACCGAGAACGGTTATGTTGAGTGGGTCCGTTTTTTGCGTAAGCAAATTATCCTCATATCCCTTTGGAATCAGAATGGCAGCCGACAGATCTCTTTCGACAAGCTCTCTTTTAATCTGTTTGTCGTCAAGCCCGGTTTTTACGACGACACCCAGCTCCTCTTCGAGATAGCGCGATAAGTCTTTCGAAGCATTGCTGTTATCCTTGTCCGTTAGGGCAATGTTTGTAACCATTACGTAGTCTTCTGCCAAATTCATAATGCTGGCACCCGCAAAGAGTATCAGTGCGGAAAGTGCCAAGGTAATGACAACGGAGAGCTTTTCTCGTCGAAGGTTCCATTTGAGGAGGGTTAATAAATTTCGCATCTCAGACCCCTCTTTCTATACCAAGCGCTTCCGGCGAAGTGCTTGGGTTCCGAGAAACGTGGAACAGACGAGAATGAGCGCACAGAAAACCATGAAGACGAAAGCCTTTTCATGTTGCCCAAACAAGGTGAGATCAAATGCCGCTTCCTGTGCCAATGCCGGCGGTAAGGCAATTTTCTCGAGCTTCATCTGTGCCGAGAACGTCCCCGAAAAGAAACAAAGAAACCAAGTCACTGCCATAATGGGCACATAAGGCGAGATTTTCATCACAAGTCCAATCAAACTGCAGACGGCGCTTACGGTTGTGCCCAGCAAGACGAGCAGTGCAAAGAGAATCAAATTGTCATACCAGACACTTGCATAATGTGCTCCAAAAAACAGTTTGGATGGAATCATGACCATAAGTGCCTGCATCACGCTCTGCAACGCTGCGCCGATAAGAAGTCCAAAATAGATGCGCGTTCGCGGGAGCGGAGAGGCAACGATTCTCCGAAGTGTGCCGTCTCTTCGGGCAGACCAGATGCTGACAGCAC
>JAITTH010000001.1 GCA_031287295.1 Eubacteriales Family XIII. Incertae Sedis bacterium | reverse complement strand
AAACCATAGAAGCTATCATAATCCGGACGTTTCTGTGCTGGAACGCTTAACCAAAATAAACGCAGAGATTTATGCCACGTATATCTCCGGAGATATCATCATTACATTCAGTGGCGAGGGTGTGAACTTATCACCGCCTGAAAACGAACTTGTTACTACAAGCAACTTTGCTGATGCCGCCTAATCAATGAAAAATTTCAACCCCGGAACGTGCGAAAACCGTTGATATTTCAACGGTTTTCGGGTTTGGTGGAGCTTAGGGGGATCGAACCCCTGACCTCGTGATTGCGAACCACGCGCTCTCCCAGCTGAGCTAAAGCCCCACATATTAAAACCTTCGTGAGACTCATATATTTTCGGATATTCGCATTGTTTTGTCAACGAGAACTTCTTGCTACATCCGAATCGTGTCCAACTTATAAAAGAAAGGATATGTGGTTATCAAATGATATTGTCACATTCTTTCCTCACTATCGTGTCACAATGAGTAAAAGGCGATCGCTCAGATTCAATGAGTGGAACAAAGCGGGTGTGGTATTTGACACCTGAGGAGTGACATGGCAGAGTAAGGGTAAGGTAGAGAGGCGAGTTCGAGCAATCCGCTCTACCTTAAGAGAATTTTTATGAAGTATTTGTGCTGCCGAAAAGCAGCAGAATGGAGCAAATCCTGAGAGCGATTTATAATGATGAAATCATTACAAAAACAGCGATAAGAAGCGACGCGAATATTTTGGCGATTGCTCTGATCGGTTATCTTGTCATCACATCGTTTGCAAGCCTCGCGATTGTTTTCTTTGCGGGGTTTCGCATCAATGGCATTGTCTATCTTTTCGCATCCCTTGTGGGCATGGCATTCCTCTATATCTGCTTCCGCAAGAATTTTCCGTTCAAAGAAATTATGGAAGAAACGCGTAGCATTTCACGGGGTACATTTTTTGCTGCGTTCGTTTTTATCATTGGTATGCAGCCTGTTTTCCAACTCTTGGGGCAAGGGATAGAAGCCTTGTTTGCGCTTGGAGGGAAAAGAATCGTCTTTGAGCCCTTCGACCCCACAAACGGCGGTCTACTCTATACGGTAATCAATATGGTCATCGTTGGTCCAATCGTTGAAGAAGTTCTGTTTCGGGGTATCGTGCTTCGTGCACTTTCCAGACATGGACGAAATTTTGCCGTCGTCTCAGGAGCGGCGCTCTTTGGACTTTATCATACGAATTTCATTCAGTTTGGACATTCATTTGTCATCGGACTCCTGCTTGGATACATCACATTTCGTTATTCGATTAAATGGGCAATCGTGCTGCACTGTCTGCACAATCTATTCATGGTCATAATCGCACTGCTCAATGTCCCGTGGTTTATCAACTACGGCGTCCTCGGTATTTTCACCTTGAGTGCCATTGGCATTTTTATTGCCAAAAGAAGAGTTGTGAAGCAATGGACGGAAAGACAAAAGTCCAAAGTAAACGCGTATAAGTTCTTTTTTCGTGTGCCATATATTCTCACTTACATTGCCATTGCGTGTATCATGGCTGCCATGCAAACAAGCATCAGCAACCTGTGACCCAGGAGCACCTGAAATGGATTGCTTGAAACTTGTCACCTGGGTCTGCGTAAGTGACAGACAATAAAACATCACAATCCGAACAGATAGAGATGGATGAGCTGTTTACCCCAAAGCATAGATAGGAAAATGCCGATTGCGAGGCAGGGACCAAAGGCGAAATGTTCTTTGCGTCCTTTTTTCTTTGTGGCGAGAAGGTATGTACCGTATGAACCGCCAAAGATGAGACCGATGGAAAGCGCAAGAATCGCATTCTGCCAACCGATAAGAAACCCTGCTGCTGCCATCAGTTTTACATCGCCCATCCCAAAGGCACCTGCAATGATGAGTGCAATCATAAATAAGGGTACGCTTACGACAAAAAATCCGATCCCGCGTGAAAGCAGGCTTACTTCCGGCCAGACCCATAAGGCAGTAACCCCAAGAATGAAGAGCGCTAGGTTGCAAGAATCGGGAATTTTTTGTGTATCGACGTCTATCAGTGTAATGGTGAGCAAAACACATGCCGTGGCAAAGAAGAGTATTGCCTTGGGCGAGGGTTCTATGGTCCAACACAGAATGGCGATTCCGCCGGATACCGTTTTGACGATGAGATGACGTAGCGGTATCTTCGTGCCACAGTAACGACATCTTCTGCGTAGAAACAGAGGTGTACGGTATGCAATGACATTGATATAACTTCCAATGGTTGCGCCGAAAGAAAACAGAAAGATATAGAATAGTATAGAAAGCAAAGTAGTCATGAATACAGTATATCAAAAATGTTAAAATTTTCCAACGCCCAATTTTTTATTTCCCCAACAAAACATGGTAGTGCTTTGGCAGAATGGTTTCTTGGCATTCGAGATACAAAATGCAGGTGAGTTGTGCTGAGGCGAGACTTTGTGCAGCTGCTATCACTTCATCAGAAAAGAAATCGGTGATATAATTGTGAAACATGCAGAAACATAGTAGGAGAAGGAGTTTGGAATGACGCGAAAAATAACCATGAACACGCCACTTGTAGAGATGGACGGAGACGAGATGACGCGAATCATATGGCAGAAAATCAAAGACATTCTACTTCTGCCCTATCTCGATTTAAACACCGAGTACTACGACTTGGGACTTGAAGAACGCGAAAAAACCAAAGATCGTGTTACCGAAGATGCCGCAAATGCCATAAAAAAATATGGTGTAGGTGTGAAATGTGCAACCATCACGCCAAACGAAGAACGCGTTAAAGAGTACAATCTCACGCAGATGTATAAATCGCCCAACGGAACGATTCGTGCCATCCTCGACGGAACGGTGTTCCGTGCACCCATCCCTGTGAAGGGTGTTGAACCCTTTCTTCCGGCATGGCGCAAATCGATTACCATTGCGCGTCATGCTTACGGTGATGTCTATAAAAATACAGAGGACATCGTTCCTGCGGGTGGGAAGGCGGAACTACTCATTACCCTACCGGACGGAACGGAAAAACGACACCTCATCCATGAATACGTTGGGACGGATGGCATCGTGCAGGGAACGCACAACACAGACGAGAGCATCTTTTCCTTTGCGCGGGCCTGCATGAATTATGCGATTTCTACTCGGCAGGATCTTTGGTTTGGCGCGAAAGATACAATTTCAAAAACCTATGATCGCCGTTTTCGTGACATCTTTGAAGAAGTTTATGCTTCGGAATTCAAAGGCAAATTTGCGACCATTGGCATTGAATATTTTTATTCGCTCATCGATGATGTCATTGCGCGCGTGATCCGTTCGGACGGCGGATTCATTTGGGCGTGTAAAAACTATGATGGCGATGTTATGAGTGATATGATTGCGACGGCTTACGGAAGTCTTGCGATGATGACATCCGTTCTGGTATCCCCCGACGGATATTACGAATACGAGGCAGCACATGGAACGGTGCAGCGACATTACTATCGGCACCTTGAAGGGAAACCGACATCCACAAATTCCGTGGCAAGCATTTATGCTTGGTCCGGGGCATTGAGAAAACGTGGCGAATTGGATGGCAATGCGGGGCTTGTTGATTTCGCAGGAAAACTTGAGTTGGCTTCTTTGAAAACCATCGAAGACGGTGTGATGACAGGAGATCTATTCCTGTTGTCGAACCTGAAAAAGAAGCAGGAAGTCGATACGGAAACGTTTCTTTTGGAGGTCGGGCAGAGGCTCTCGGCAATCCTCTAATTTCACCATAATCTCCCACTGGAATGCGGTTGTTTCTATCGCTTTTTTTTGGTATGATAAAAATGAGACAATCTATTTTTTGAATTATCGGAATTTTTAAACAAAATATCGATATTGGAGTCTATCCGAAACAGAGGGAAGCATGATCAGACGTATTTTTGTCGAAAAAAAGCCCGGCTTCGATGCTGAAGCACAGGGTTTGCTCGCGGAACTCAGAGAAAATCTGGGAGTTGGAACACTGAAGTCACTTCGAGTGATCAATCGCTATGATATTGAGAATATAGAGGACGATGTTTTTGAGGCTTCAAAAACCAACGTTTTCGCCGAGCCGAATGTAGATAATATCACGGAAGAGAAATTAATTGTTCCACCGGATGCGTATGTATTCGGAATCGCGTATCTGCCGGGACAATTCGATCAACGAGCAGACAGTGCAATGCAGTGTCTCAAGCTTATCCATGGGGAGGCGAATGTCTTAGTGTCCTTTGCGAAGATTCTTGTTTTGCAAGGAGACTTGATGGAAGATCGTATCGCAGAAATCAAGAAATACTGCATCAATCCGGTTGATAGCCAAGAGGTGACAGACGAAAAGCCAAAAACCTTATCGGGAAAGATAGAGGAAATTCGACCGATTGAGACCATCGAGGGGTTCTGTGAAATGGAAGAGTCCGCGCTCCGTCGTTTCCTCGACGAGAAGGGCTTCGCGATGGGCTATCGCGATTTGGTGTTTACACAGGAATATTTTCGCGTCTCCGAACAACGCGAACCGACGATTACGGAGCTTCGTGTAATCGATACATATTGGTCCGATCATTGTCGCCATACAACCTTCTTGACGGAACTGACAGACATTCGTTTTGAGGGCGAAGGTGCCTATGTTGAACTGATAGAAACCGCATTCGACGCCTATCTGGAAATGCGCCGAGAGGTGTACGGGGAAGGCACTCGGCGAGAAATTACATTGATGGACATGGCGACCATCGGTGCAAAATACATCAAAAAAAAGGGACTTCTTGAAGATTTAGATGAATCGGATGAAGTCAACGCATCCAGCATTCGCGTAAAGGCGGATATAAAAGATTCTAACGGCAAAAAACGGAAAGAAGACTGGCTCGTGATGTTTAAAAACGAGACCCATAATCATCCGACTGAAATCGAGCCGTTTGGGGGTGCGGCAACATGCCTTGGTGGGGCAATACGCGACCCTCTGTCCGGGCGAACCTATGTGTATCAGGCAATGCGTGTAACGGGTGGCGGAGATCCCCGGACACCGGTGCGGAAAACCATCGCGGGTAAACTCGCGCAATATCAGATCGCGAAGGGTGCGGCAAGAGGGTATAGTTCCTACGGAAATCAAATCGGTCTCGCAACCGGTCTCGTCGATGAAATTTACGATGAAGGATACGTTGCAAAACGTATGGAGATTGGCGCGGTAATCGGCGCGGCACCTGCTGAGAATGTGTATCGTGAAAAACCGCAGGTCGGTGATCGCATTCTTATCGTTGGAGGGCGCACCGGGCGTGACGGTCTCGGCGGTGCAACAGGCTCTTCAAAGGCGCATACGGAAACCTCCGTGATGACGGCAGGCGCAGAAGTCCAAAAAGGAAATCCGCTCATTGAACGAAACATCCAAAGGCTTTTCCGCAGACCGGAAGTGACGCGCCTCATTAAAAAGTGTAACGATTTCGGTGCCGGTGGCATTGCCGTTGCCATCGGAGAACTTGCTGAGAGCATTGATGTCAATCTCGATAAGGTGCCTAAGAAATATGAAGGTATGGATGGCACGGAGTTGGCACTTTCCGAATCGCAGGAACGCATGGCGGTTCTCATTTCGCATTGGAGTCTTGACGAATTCCGTCAATACGCACAAGAAGAAAATGTAGAGGTTACTTCGGTTGCAAAGGTTACAGACACCGGACGCTTCCGGATGAAATGGCAAGGTGCACGCATCCTTGACTTGTCAAGAGAATTCCTTGATACAAACGGTGTCCGCCCCGAACGGGAAGTCGTCGTGCGCGATTTACCGGAACTCAGAGCGGATGCGTTCATTCATACATCGTTACAAGACGATCTTAACAAAGACGCACTCATTTCTTCCATGGGAACGGTTTCCACTTGCAGCCGAAAGGGGCTCATCGAATACTTCGATAGCACCATCGGGCGAGGCAGTGTACTCATGCCGCTCGGCGGAAAGTATCAGCTTACGCCCGCAATGGGTATGGTGGGAAAATTACCTGTGGTGAATGGCGAAACCGATACGGTAACCTATATGGCGTACGGATTCGATCCAAAGATTGCAAAGCAAAGTCCTTATCATTCTGCGATTTTTGCGGTGCTCAATTCAATTACAAAGATTGTGGCGATGGGCGGAGAACTTCCGGCGATTCGCCTCACGTTCCAAGAATATTTTGAGAAACTTGGTAAAGTACCGTCTCGCTGGGCAAAGCCTTTTTCCGCGCTGCTTGGTGCTTTGGATGTGCAGCGTAATTTGGACATTCCCGCAATCGGTGGGAAAGATAGCATGTCCGGCACGTTCAATCACCTTGATGTTCCGCCGACATTGGTCTCCTTCGCGGTTGCGGTCGGAAGTGCGAAGAGGGCAATTTCTCCCGAATTCAAAGAGGTCGGGAGCAGTCTCATCTATGTAAAATCGAAAAAAAACGAGCATTACATTCCCGATTACGATGCCTATAAAGCTGCGATGATTCAAGTCGGAAAGCTCATTGGCAAGGGAAAGGTTCTCGCAGCGGCGACAATTGAACGCGGTGGGATTTTCACGACGGCGGCAAAGATGGCCCTTGGCAACGGCATCGGGGCTCGCCTTACGGGACTAACGCGTGAAGAGCTTACAAGTACAGACTATGGCTCGCTGCTCTTGGAAATTCCTTCTTCGGAAGATCCGGAGTCGCTCTTCAAGAAGGTAGACTATCATGTCATTGGAGAGACGATAGACGAAAGTGTGTTGGAAGTGGATATGGAGGAAATCGGTGTCTCAGATGTTCGCATAAAACTCAGCGTCCTGGAGAGCCGCTGGATGTCTACACTGGAAACCGTATACCCGACAGACATTCCGAACAGTGATGATGCAGATAACCATACCGAAACGATTTCGTTTGCCAAACGCAACAAGAGTATTGTGAAACCGGGCATTGCAAAGCCACTTGTCTTTATTCCGGTGTTTCCGGGAACGAATTGCGAGGGTGATACAAAAGCTGCTTTTGAAGAGGCAGGCGGAGAGGTAGAACTTGTCAATCTCATTTGCTTGAATGAAACCGATCTCGACCGTTCCATCCGAGACATGGCAGAGGTTATAAAAAAATGTCAGATCATTGCGATTCCCGGCGGATTTTCCGGTGGCGATGAGCCGGACGGTTCGGCGAAATTTATCACCGCCGTATTTCGCAATCCCTATATAAAGGAAGTGGTTGAAGAATTGTTGGAGAAGCGCGATGGGCTCATGCTGGGTATATGCAACGGATTTCAAGCGCTGATCAAACTTGGATTGCTTCCACACGGACATATTCTCCCACCCGGAGAAACCGCCCCCACGCTTACCTACAATACGATCGGAAGGCATGTATCAAAAATTGTGCGAACCCGTGTCGCTTCGGTGCTGTCGCCTTGGCTGGCGGACGCCAACATCGGAGACATACATTCGGTACCTGTTTCCCATACGGAAGGGCGTTTTGTTGCAAACGATGAGGTCATCGCCACGTTGGTTAAAAATGGGCAGATTGCCACGCAGTATGTGGGCTTAACCGGAGCACCAACGATGGATATTCGATACAATCCCAATGGCAGTTTGCTTGCAGTAGAAGGCATCACTTCTCCGGATGGACGCATCTTTGGGAAGATGGGGCATTCGGAACGCGCCGGAAAGAATTTGTATAAAAATGTTCCGGGCAATTACGACAGCGGCATCTTTCGATCGGGCATACGATATTTTGAATAAAGTGGCATAGGGAGGAAAGACACGAGATGAAGGTTGGAATTGTAATGGGGAGCAAGAGTGACTATCCTGTCGTGCAGCGTGCCGAGAGTATTTTAGATGCTTTCGCTGTACCCTACGAAACACACATCATCTCTGCGCACCGGACGCCTTCCATCGCAGAAGGTTATGCCAGTGGCGCGGAGGCCGAGGGCATCGAAGTGATTATTGCGGCGGCTGGTAAAGCGGCACACCTTGCAGGTGTATTGGCATCCTATACGCCAATACCGGTGATTGGTCTTCCCGTGAAATCTTCCACACTTGACGGATTAGATTCGTTGCTTTCAATCGTACAGATGCCAAAGGGCATTCCTGTGGCAACCGTAGCAATTGACGGGGCAGAAAACGCCGCCTTGCTTGCGGTGCAAATTTTATCGCTCAAATACAGTGACTTACGAGAAGAAATGCGTGTATACAAAGAAAATATGGAACGAGAAATTATTCGTGCAGACGCAGACTTTCAAAACGGAAAGGAATAAATCATGGAAAAGAAAGAAGAAATTTATGAAGGTAAAGCAAAAAAGGTTTACGCAACGGATGATCCGGGGCTGTATATCGTCTCCTATAAAGATGATGCGACTGCATTTAATGGAGAAAAACGCGGAACGATTGCAGACAAGGGTGTTGTAAATAATATTATGTCCGATATCATTTTCGCACTTCTGGAAGAGTCCGGAGTTCCTACGCATTTCGTAAAGCAGCTATCCGATCGCGAAACATTGGTGAAGGCAGTTAAGATCTTTCCTCTCGAGGTCATCATACGCAATGTGGCAGCCGGTTCCTTTTCGAAACGTTATGGCGTAGAGGAAGGCACGGCACTCCTACAATCTACGCTCGAATTTTCGCTGAAAGAGGATGCCCTTGGCGATCCGCTCATCAATGAGGATCACGTGCTTGCGCTTGGCATTGCGACAAAAGAAGAACTGGCGAAGGTGAGCGCATATGCGCATAAAGTCAATGAAATATTGAAAGCGTTCTTCCTCGAAAAAGGACTGAAGCTTATCGATTTTAAGATCGAGTTTGGGAAGACGTCGGATGGGGTTATTATTCTTGCCGACGAAATATCACCCGACACTTGCCGTTTGTGGGATGTTGAGACAAACGAAAAGATGGACAAAGACCGTTTCCGTCGCGATCTTGGAAATGTTGAAGAAACGTACCAAGCAGTGTTGGCACGCGTGCAAAACACAAAATAAGGAAGGGGTTCATCATTGGATTATAAATCCGCCGGGGTTGACACCCACGAAGGTGCTCGTGCCGTCGATCTCATGAAAGAACATGTAAAGAAGACTTTCGATAAAAACGTCCTGACCGGAATCGGTGGATTCGGAAGTTTATATAAGCCGGATCTTTCAGGAATCGGAGAGCCGGTCCTTGTTGCCGGATCGGATGGCGTCGGAACAAAACTCAAGATCGCCATACTGATGAAGAAGCACGATACCGTAGGGCAAGACCTTGTTGCTATGTG
>JAITTH010000131.1 GCA_031287295.1 Eubacteriales Family XIII. Incertae Sedis bacterium | reverse complement strand
CCGAAGCAGGTGCTTTCCCCCAGAGAGGCTTGGTTTGCAAAAAAGAAAACAGTCCGCAAAGAGCAGGCTACCGGCAAAATATGCGCCGAGATTATTATGACCTATCCTCCGGGGATACCTCTTGTCTGTCCGGGAGAAATGTTGTCTGCGGATGTGATGGAGATCCTGGATTCGCTTCACCCCGATCTCTCTTTTTTCCGGGTTGTCGTCTAACCGGATAGCAGGAAATTTCTAAATTCCCTTTCGAGAAATCCTTCGAATGATGGAGCTTCCAAGCCTTGTCAACGCCGCGACCAAAGCAATGGCAATCGAAATACCTCCGACCATCATTAAGGTCTCGCTTCCATTTTGTGCGACAGCTTCAAAATCGCTTTCCAGCAATTTTGCCATCGTACGATAAATCGCAGCCCCGGGTACAAAGGGAATGATTCCCGGAAGAATGAATATGGTCGTTGCATCTTTCCCGGCGCGCGAAGCAACTTCAGAAAGAATGGCGACCAAAAAGGTGCCAAGGAAGCAGGATGCCAAAATGGAATAGCCGTGGAAGTAAAGAAATTGGTACGAAATCATTCCAATGCCCCCAATCACGGCAATTACAGGAATGCGTCGCACAGGGGCATTGAACAAGACAGCAAATCCCGCTGTGATAAGTGCACCAAAAAAGAAATAGGACCAAAGAGGATAGGGGATCGCAGCAGCAGGCAACGGCTGCGCATTTATGATCTTCCACCCAGCCATACACATACCGATACCGCCGGCAATGGCAATGGCCGCAATGAGGGCCTCTACGAGCCTGGCGACGCCGGAAAGAAGATCCCCCGCCAGCATATCGCGCGCAGCATTCGTAATCGCAACGCCGGGCATAAAAATGGAAACAGCACTGACAATCACCGCCGGAGAATTGTCTTCCAGATAAAAGACCTGCAAGAGTAAGATCAAAGCCGTTGCGACAAAGCAGCTGACAAAAATGCGAATGAACGGCGGAAACTCCAACAAAGAGATGACGTAAGACAACCCATACGCCGCCCCGGAAACAAGGGCCGCACAGAAAATATCCGAGGTGCCACCAAAGTAGTAAGGAACAAAAAATGCGCCACAAACCATCGCCGCAAGAACGCGAACCAAAAAAGGATAGGGCTTTATCGCCTCTATTTTTTTCAGTTGTTCCAGCCCATCCACAACCGTGAGATCGGTGCTGGTAAAGACGCGGGCAAAAACATTGATTGCCGAAATTTTCTTTAAGTCGATGTCTGTACGATCTATGCGTTTGATGAAAGTTTGCATGTCGTCATCATCGTTTCCGCTGTGAATCGAAAGAAAAATTCCTGTGGTCGTTGCAAAGCACTCCACACGGTCAATGTGACATGCACGGCAGATTCGAATAATCGTGCTTTCAACACGAGAGATCTCTGCCCCGCTCTTCATCATAATTTCTCCCGCAAACAGCGCAAGTATTAAAACGCGTTTTTGAAATAGGTTTGCCATGGATTTCCCTTTTGTTCTCTTCTAAAAAAGAGACGGACTTTTTCATCCACCTCTTTTCAATTCCTATTTAATATTATATCAGCAACAAGATGTAAGAACAAAAAAACCTAGTGCTTGCGTTGACCTGTTGTCGAGGATACTTTCAGTCGCGTTATTGCTTTTTTCAAGGAAGCTTCCGCTTTCAAGAATTCCTCCTCTTCCTCTTTTGTGCGTTTGTGTTCTTTCAGGAAGGCTTCGGCCTTTTGCTTATGTTCTTCCGCACGCGCCACATCAATCTCTTCCGGCCATTCGGCAGCATCTGTAAAAATCGTCACGCTGTCGCGAACGTCAATAAATCCTGCGGCGGTGGAAGCGAGTTTCAACTCTTGGCTTCCCTTCTCTCGAATCCATGTTCTGCCGACATCGAGAAGCTTCGTTGCCCACGTGTGCTTGGCCATAAAGCCTTCTTCACCCGTTAGCGTACGGACGATAACCATTTCGACTTCCCCTTCATAAAAGAGTTTGTCTGGTGTTACAATTTGTAATTTAAAGCTATTCGCCATAGATTTTTCGTTGCCTCCGGCAATGCATGTAAGGCTTTCTTAAAGGCTTACTGTTGCTTCTGCTTGTTATATTTTTCAACGACTTCGTCGATACCACCCGCAAACAAGAACAGATTCTCCGGAATTTCGTCATGCTTGCCATCGAGAATCTCTCTAAATCCACGAATCGTCTCTTTGAGTGGCAGGTATTTTCCGGGCGTACCCGTAAAGGCTTCTGCCACACTAAACGGTTGCGACAGGAAGCGCTGAATTCTTCTGGCGCGACCTACGATGAGTTTGTCGTCATCAGACAGTTCGTCCATACCGAGGATGGCGATAATATCCTGCAAGTCTTTGTAATGCTGGAGAATTTCCTGCACTTCACGAGCTGTGTTGTAATGATCTTCGCCCAAGATGAGCGGATCCATGATGCGAGAGGAAGATGCCAGCGGGTCTACCGCAGGATAGATGCCAAGCTCTGTGATTGCACGATCGAGAACCGTCGTCGCATCAAGGTGGGCAAAGGCTGTCGCGGGTGCAGGGTCGGTAAGGTCATCTGCCGGAACGTAAATGGCCTGCACGGATGTAATCGAGCCCGCCTTGGTGGAAGTGATGCGCTCTTGCAATGCCCCCATTTCTGTCGCCAATGTCGGCTGATACCCTACAGACGACGGAACACGTCCCAGTAGTGCAGATACTTCGGAACCGGCCTGTGTAAAGCGGAAGATGTTGTCGATAAACAGCAACACGTCCTGACCTTCCTGATCGCGGAAATACTCTGCCATCGTAAGCCCTGTAAGCGCAACGCGCATTCTCGCTCCCGGCGGTTCGTTCATCTGCCCGAACACCATGGCCGTTTTGTCGATAACCCCGGATTCTTTCATTTCGTAATACAGGTCGTTTCCTTCGCGGGTTCTTTCTCCGACGCCTGCGAAAACCGAGATGCCGCCATGCTCTTTTGCGATATTGTTAATCAGCTCCTGAATGAGTACGGTTTTCCCAACACCGGCACCGCCAAACAGACCGACTTTTCCACCTCTCGTATAGGGAGCGATAAGATCTACGACTTTGATTCCGGTTTCGAAGATCTGCGCCGTTGTGTCTTGATCTTCAAAGGATGGTGCCGCCCGGTGAATCGGATGCCGCTCTTTCGTCTCTACCGGCGGTTTGTCATCGATATTGTCGCCAATGACATTAAACAACCGACCAAGAACTTCTTGACCTACAGGAACCTTAATCGGTCCACCGGTATTGATGACGGTCATTCCGCGTCTGAGCCCGTCTGTTGAAGCCAAGGCGATACACCGAACAACATCGTCACCGATATGCTGCGCCACTTCCGCAACAATTTTTTTATCTCCGTTTTGGATGACAATCGCCGAAAGAAGTTCGGGCATATCTTGCGGTTCAAATTTTACGTCAACGACCGGTCCGATAATCTGATGAATGACACCTTTTCCTGTTTCGCTCATTTTTCTTCCTCTTTTGTTTCCAACTTGCTTGCGGCTTCGCTAATTTAACGCGTCTGCACCGCTTACGATTTCTGTGATTTCACGGGTAATGGCTGCCTGGCGCGCTCTGTTAAACGTTAGATTCAGATCGGATATCATATCGTGTGCATTGTCTGTTGCGCTTTCCATCGCCACACGTCGCGCCGCATGTTCACAGGTGGCAGACTCTATAATCGCGCCAAAGAACATGATTTCCACATACTTTGGAATGAGGTAATCGAATACCGCTTCCGCGGAAGGTTCGTATTCAACCTGCCGAATCTCCTTTTTCGTGGAAGACGAAGCTGCCGACGCTTCTTTCTGTTCGATGTTCTGATCTATCTCAAAGGGCAAAAGTCTTACTTGCTTCGCACGTTGCTCAAGTGGCGAAATAAACGATGTATAAACCAACACAACCTCGTCAATCTCTCCTTGTTCAAACTGTTCGAGAATCGGCTTGCTGATTTCTCTCGTTTCGACAAAGGTGATGTTTTCAGGTGGCAGCAGGTGTTCGCTTGCCATTTCGTAGTTCCTTCGACGGAAATAGTCTCGCCCTTTGCTTCCAACGGACACGATGACAGCCTCGCTGTCTCGCTCTTGCATCGCAAGAAGGGTCTGCTTGATTACGTTTGCGCTGAAACTTCCTGCCAAACCGCGGTTACTCGTAACCACGATGTAACAGGTTTTCTTTATTTCGCGGTCGCCGGAAAGATACGTTGTCGGAACATCTTCCGTATTGGCAAGAACCTCCCGAATGGCATCTGTCACATACTTGAAGTATCGTTGTGTCTTCTCAAGCATCAGTTTCGCTCGGCGAAGTTTTGCCGCGGAAACCAGTTTCATGGCATTGGTAATATGCTCTATGCTTGTGACACTTCGAACTCTTCTTTTAATGTCTTGCATGTTGCCGGAGCCGGCCATATGCAGTTACTCCTTCCTCGTTGACGCGCAAGTTTTATACGATGCGCGATCTCATTATCGATCCGAACAGGCAGCGAGAATCATTCGATGCCGTCTGCAACTTTTTTCAAAAATTCTTCTTTGTATTCTTCCGTTGCTTTTTTCAGCAGGGTTTCATTTTCTTCCGAGAGGACACCTGTTTCGTGGATGCCTTTGCCAATCGACGGATAAATGGAATCCACGAATTCGTAAAATCCTTTTTCGAAATCTGCGATTTTATCGACATCAAGGCTGTCGAGGTATTTGTTTACGGCTGCGTAGAAAATACAAACCTGATGCGCGACATCGACCGGGCTATATTGGCGTTGCTTAATGATTTCCATCAGCACGCGTCCATGGTCCAGACGCTCTTTGGTCTCTTTATCCACATCGGAACCAAACTGTGAAAAGCTTGCCAATTCGCGATACTGCGCCAGCTCCAACTTCACGGAGGAGGCAACTTTTTTGATGGCCTTAATCTGGGCATCACCACCAACGCGGGATACCGAAATGCCGACGTTTACAGCAGGACGCTGCCCCGAGAAGAAAAGGTCTGTCTCTAGGAAAATCTGACCGTCCGTGATGGAAATGACATTCGTCGGAATGTATGCGGAAACGTCACCTGCCTGCGTCTCGATGATGGGCAGTGCGGTAATGGAACCTCCGCCAAGTTCATCGGAAAGTCTCGCTGCGCGTTCGAGCAGACGGCTATGCAGATAGAAAACATCGCCCGGATAGGCTTCACGTCCCGGCGGACGACGAAGCAGAAGCGACATGGCACGATATGCCACCGCATGCTTTGAAAGGTCATCGTAAATGATGAGGACGTTTTTACCTTGGTACATGAAATGTTCCGCCATGGAGCATCCGGCATAAGGTGCCAAATACTGCAACGGTGCCACGTCACTCGCCGTCGCGGCAACGATAATGGTATATTTCATCGCACCCTTGTTTTCAAGTTGCTGCGCCATCTGCGCAACGGTGGACTTTTTCTGCCCGATGGCAACATAGATACAAATGACATCTTCATTTGCCTGATTCAAAATCGTGTCGATGGCAATGGCGGTCTTTCCCGTCTGGCGGTCGCCGATAATCAGTTCACGCTGACCTCTGCCAATCGGAATCATAGAGTCAATTGCCTTAATACCGGTTTGAAGCGGTTGGCTTACAGATTTTCTTGCAAGTACGCCCGGTGCAGCAAATTCGACCGCTCTGGTCTCTTTTGTAAGAATTGCACCTTTCCCATCCAGTGGTTGCCCCAAAGCGTTTACAACACGACCTATCAGCTCATTGCCAACAGGCACTTTGACCACCTCTCCGGTAGGCTTGACAATATCGCCTTCTTTGATAGCGCTGTCAACGCCCATTATAACGACACCCACATTTTCTTCTTCCAAATTTAGTGCCATGCCGTAGACATCACCGGGGAAGGCAAGAAGCTCGCCGGCCATACAGTTGGTGAGGCCAAAGACGCGAGCGATGCCGTCGCCAACCTGAATAACCGTTCCAAAATCGCTGATGCTGATTTCAGATTCGTAATTCTTGATTTGTTCTCGTATGACGGCACTGATTTCTTCGGGTTTCAAATTCATGGATCTACACCTTTCAAATGATGTGCGCTTTCTTGAAGCACTTTGTTCCTACGGACGCTTCCTTATTGCCGTAACAGCGTCTGTTTCATCTGATCGATACGGCTTCTGATGCTCGCATCGAAAATCTTCCCATCTATATAGATTCGGACACCTCCAATGAGGTCAACGTCCAATTCGTTCGTAAGTTTCACATTCTTTTGTAGAAGACGTCCGGTTTCGTCTTCTAGTTTTGCAATTTGCGCATCGGACAATGTAACGGCGGAATAGAGCATGCCCTTCGTTATGCCATTGCGTTCATCCATAAGCTTTTCGAAAGCACGGACAATCCCTGTAAACTGCCCAATACGCCGCTTATCCACAAGCACGAAAAGAAAGTTTAGGGTCGGAGCAGACAGTTTTCCTTCAAAGATCTTTTTCAGGACATCCTTTTTGTCTTCGCCCCGCAGCGTCGGCCTCTTCAAGAGTTCTGCGAGCTCCGGATACTCCTTAAATGCGTCGCGTACAGCTTGCAATTCCTCTTGGATTGCATCGAGCATATTGAGTTCGGAACCCGCCTCAAAAAGACCCAGACCGTATACCGTATCTACTGTCAGATTTTCCATTCTGCCCTGCCTGCTTCTTCAATAACGCCGTCGATAATTCCTTGCTGTTCACCGGCATCTATTTTTGCCTTCAAGATTTTTTCTGCGGCATAAATTGCGAGAAGACCTATCTGCTCTCGCATATCCACAAGCGCCCTCTCTTTTTCCCGTTCAATCTCCTGATTCGCACGCGTGACAATAGCCGCCGCTTTCTCCTCAGCATCCGAAACAAGACTTTGCGAGAGCGCGTCTGCATCTTGTTTTGCTTTTCTCAGCATATCGCGACGTTGTTCTTCGACCGCGGACAGTTGCTCGTTGTACGCAGTGAGTTTTTCTTCCGCCGCTTTGTTTGCGGCTTCTGCGTTGTCAAACGCATCCTTAACTTTCTGTTCGCGCGCCGACATGAAATTGTGCACTTTGTCAAAGAAGAGCTTCTTCATGACAAAATACAAAACAACAAAGGTGATGAGTACCATCACTAGGGTCCAGTTGAACCCTATAAGCGGTGCATAGTGCATAACATCCTCACAATTCGCATACCCTTATAATCCGTTCCCTTCCATGGGTGAACGGATTCCTGTGATACAATGGCCTCCGGCTTAGAGCATTCCCACCAGTGGGTTAACGACAACTAAGAGAATGGAGATGATCAGCGCAAAAATAACGGATGTTTCCGCCATCGCGAGACCGACGATCAGCGTCTGGAAAATATCGCCCTTTGCCTCAGGCTGACGTGCGATGCTCTCTACCGCTTTGCCCGTTGCTTGTGTCTGTCCAAAACCGACAGCAATACCGACGAACATTACGAACCCGGCTGCGAGTGCTGACAAACCCAGCACAAATGCTTCTGATGAAATTCCTGACATTTTTTCCTCCTGTCACAGTTGCAATAAATTACAAATTATAACGAATAATTTCTACGCGGTGGGTTTTGCGTTAAGCTTTTGCCCACTCGCGATATGAACTTTTTAGTGTTTCGACATTCCCTTCACGATAAACGCCATGGAGAGCATGGAGAACACAAACGCCTGCAAAAACGGTTCGAATATATCGAAAAACATATTGAGAGGCAAGGGGAGAATCGTTTGGAAAATCGGAATCGGCAAATGCACCAACGATTCGGATACCCAGTGAAGACCTTCCATTATGAGTTCTATGATGAAGACGCCCGCGAAAATGTTGCCAAAGAGACGAAACGCCAAGCTAATCGGCAAGGTAAACTCTTCCATGAATTTAATCGGAAACATAAACGGGTAGGGTTCAATGAATCCGTGCAGATATCCACCAATGCCCTTTTTTCGAATACCGGCCCCTTGAATGACAAAGAATATCATGATTGACATCGCAAAGGTAGCGTTCATGTCCGCCGTCACGGCTCGAAAACCAAACAATCCTATCGCGCTACTAAAAGCCAGAAAAATAAATAACGTTCCGATGAGCGGAGCAAACATGAGCCTTTCAACGCCCATATTGCTCTTTACCAAATTATAGATGGATTCAACGATAGCTTCCGCAACGCCTTGGATGCCTTTGGGGTCTCTCTTCATTTTCCGTGTGGAGACAATGGCAAAGATGACCATGGCAATGCCAACGAGAATCGCGAAGAAAGCGCTTTCGTTGATTTCGACGCCTCTCAGCCATTTTATCGGAAACTCTTCATCGAACCAAAGGATGACTCGTGGGCCTATTTCCATGCTTTCAGATTCTTCCATGTGCGTCCCTTTCTACATTTCCAATCCGATTGATTTTGCGATAGCGTCGATAACGCCTGTAAGTAACATACTTTCGCCCGGCATAGTTTTTTTCTATGGAATCTTTGCGCGTAAGCAAGAACTTTCTATATCCTTTTTTCAGGTCCTCTTCACTGAGCACAACCTGAACCTCTTCGTAGTCTTTCCGTCCCTCGCGAAGCTTCGCCTTGGCATTTGCATTATTCGCGATAAGACCGGTGGCGAGAAACCCTACGAAGATAGACGAGAGTCCGATCGCCGCAGCAAGCATACCCGTCCGTCCGAAAAAAAAGTACGACGCGACAATCGCCGCGGCATAAATCACAAATCGGAAAATCATCGAAAAAAAGACGATGATTTTGCTTCCGTTTCCAACGGCAGTCTGTGCCAAAAGTGTAAGAAGCACGACGCCTGTTGCGGATGCAACGGCACCAATCAAAAGCCCACAAAAGAAATTCGCGTTAAACCCGAGAACTAACAAAGAGACCCCTTCTGCCACAAAAAGAACAGAACCCCCTATAAGTAGAATCCATTTCTTCATTGTTACAACAAAAGTGTCGATCAAAAGAGCCTCCTTATTTTGCTCAATTCTTGCAGAGATATGCAATCCTTGTATTTGAAATTCAGCTTCCTTTTTCCAAAAATTCAGACAAAAAGAAGACATTGTTTAATATATGCAAATCTCATGCCATACAGGAAAACGATACGATTTTAAGCGAAAGCACTTTCCCCGATAAAACCCTCTCCTGCTCGAGAAGTAAAACCCGTACACATTTTGCCAGAAGTGTACGGAATATCACACAGCAATTGCGATGATGCCGGACATACGCTTATTTTTTTTCATGCGTGCCCCAATCCCAAATGAGAATGACCACAAACAAAAGCGCAACACAGAAAAGAGCAAAGGATTCTAAATAAAATTCACGGGAAAACACAATGGCCGCAATCCCCATAACCGCACTGATTCCATAAATCATAAGCACCGAACGACGTTGTCCCATCCCCATATAGGCAAGCTGATGATGCAAGTGCCCCTTGTCTGCGCTGAGAATGGACCGACCACTGCGCAACCTTCGGAAAATCGCAAAAAGAACATCGAATAGGGGTAAACCCAGAACGAGCACCGGAACAATAATGGCAACGATGGTTGCCCCTTTTGCCGGACCGATTACCGAGATGGTGCCAATGGTAAAACCAAGATACAACGCTCCTGCATCACCCATGAAAATTTTTGCCGGGAAAAAATTAAACGGAATGAACCCGGATGCCGCCCCGCCAACAGCAACCATTGCAAGCGCAACAACATATTGACCATGAATGTATGCCGCGTACGCAATGGCAATGGAAGAAATCGTTGCAACGCCGGCAGCAAGACCATCCATTCCGTCAATGAGATTGATCATATTCGTAATCGCGACAATCCATATTACCGTCGCCATATAGCTGAACAGCATACCGCCCAAAGAGGAATCCTCAAAATTCAAGCCGAGCATCTCAATGGCAGGCATACGAATTCCGAACAGAAAGGCGATAGATGCGCTCACAATTTGGCAAAAGAGTTTCGCGAGTGGATGCATGTCTTTGATATCGTCATACACCCCAACCAAAAAGATAATGGCCCCTCCGATAATGATGCCAACAAGGTTCCCGACCGGTTCATCCAACTGAAATTCGGACGGCAACGTTTTGAACAATACCAACAAAATGAGCAGTAAGGTAATCGTTCCGGAAAGAAAGATCGCAAAACCCCCAAAGACAGGAATGGCCTTCGTGTGCATCCGTCGATCATCTTTCGGTTCATCAATCGCCCCGATTAAGGGCGCAATACGGATGGCAAGCGGGGTTAGAAGAACCGAGAGAATAAGCGGGATGAAAAAACAGGCCCCTGTCAAAATTCGTACTGTCCAAAGAGCAGTCATTCGTCTCCCTCTTCTATCGTAATCACTTTCAGACCGGCCTCTTCCAGAAGCTCAACGGCCAATTCGTCCGGATAACCATCTGCGACAACAATCTTTCGAAGTCCCGCGTTGATGATCATTTTTGAGCAGATCACACACGGTTGGTGTGTGATGTAAATGGTTCCGCCCTCAATGCTTTGCCCGGATGTTGCCGCCTGAATAATCGCGTTTTGCTCCGCATGAAGCGCTCGGCACAGTTCATGGCGTTCTCCGGACGGTATTTTCAGCTTTTCCCTCAGACAACCGCCAATTTCGTCACAATGCGAAAGCCCTTTTGGTGCCCCATTATATCCGGTTGCAACAATTTGCTTGTCTTGTACAATGACCGCGCCGACCTGTCTTCGCAAACAGGTTGATCTCTGCGAGGTGAGTTTTGCAATGCTGATAAAATATTCATCCCAGCTTGGGCGCTTCATTTTTCTTCTCCTTTTAACACAGCCTTGGCAACGCGAACGCTATCAATCGCATTCGCACAGTAGTAATCTGCACCGATGCGCGCGGCGTATTCTTTTGTGAGCACAGCCCCACCGACCATGATTTTGCAAGAAAGATTCGCTGCTCTGATTTGCCGAATCGTTTCTTCCATGTTTCGTATGGTTGTGGTCATGAGTGCAGATAAGCCGACGAGCCGTAGGTTTTCTTTCTTCGCTGTTTGAACAACCACTTCCGGCGGTACATCTTTTCCAAGGTCTATTATCTCATATCCATAGTTCTCAAGCATGGATTTTACAATATTCTTTCCGATATCGTGAATATCGCCTTTTACCGTAGCAAGCGCAATGCGTCCGGCACTCTCGTGCCCGCCTTCTTTTTCCAAGGCAAGCTTCAAAACATCGAAGGCCTTTTTTACCGTGTCCGCAGAACGAATCATCTGCGGAAGGAATATCGTTCCTTTTTCGTACAGTTTTCCGCTCTGTTCCATCGTTGGCACAATCACATCATCAATAATTTCAAGAGGTGTTTTTGTTTTGAGGAGAATTTCCGTTGCCTGTACCGCCTTGTCCTCAAATCCCCCGAGAATAATTTCGCTCAACTCCGGCACCACCGATGGGTTCGAAGAAGTAATGCTGCTACTCCCTTCCGAGACATCTGCACTTTTTCGTTTGGCGTACCAGATAAAATCGTCTGCCCCGGTATCTTTCCCGGTGAGGACCTCTGCAGCCCGAATCGCGTCCATGTAAGATTCCACCGTTGGATCGGTAATCGGAGCGTCAAGCCCGGCATACACTGCCATAGAAAGAAACGCACCATTCAAAAGAGGCCGTACCGGAAGACCGAAGGAAACGTTGCTGGCACCCAGTGTTGTACACACGCCAAAAGTA
>JAITTH010000108.1 GCA_031287295.1 Eubacteriales Family XIII. Incertae Sedis bacterium | reverse complement strand
TGCAAGGCTTGCGTTTTTTGGGAACTGAAACTTGCGTTTTTTGGGAACTGAAACTTGCGTAAAAGTGGAAGTGAGATCTTTGTAAAATCAGAAATATGATTTTACAATAGTATAATGAAGACACAAACGAGATCAAAAATCACTTATTGTAATATAGAAAAGAGGGTGTTATATGGGATCGAAAATAGAAAGTACGATTCGGCTGAGAATGTCTGCGCATGATGCGCATTATGGTGGGAATTTAGTCGATGGAGCGCGTATGCTTGCGCTGTTTGGAGACGTGGCAACGGAGCTACTCATTCAAAAAGATGGCGACGAAGGTCTTTTTGTCACATACAGTGAAGTTGAGTTTACCGCGCCGGTCTTTGCCGGAGATTACATTGAAGCGTATGGATGCATCGAAGCAGAAGGAAAAACATCGAGAAAAATGTCATTTGTTGCGAGGAAAGTAATTGCTACAAGACCTGATATTAGCGAAACGGCAGCGGATTTTCTCGAAGAACCTGTTATTGTTTGTAAGGCAAGGGGCGTGTGCGTCGTCCCACAGGAGAAGAAACGTCATGGATAAACTCATCATTACCGCTGCGATATGCGGTGCAGAGGTTTCAAAAAAGAAGAATCCGGCAGTGCCGTATACCGTATCGGAAATCGCGAGGGAAGCAAAGCTCGCCTACGATGCGGGTGCATCGGTATTGCATCTTCACGTTCGCGAAGACGATGGATCGCCGACACAATCGAAGGAACGGTTTGCAGCCTGCATCGATGCGGTGAAAGCGGTGTGTCCCGACATGATCATTCAGCCGTCAACCGGTGGCGCTGTTTGGATGAGTGCGGCGGAGCGGCTTCAGCCGGTAGAGCTGAACCCGGAATATGCCACACTAAGCTGTGGCACGTGCAATTTTGGCGGAGATGCCATTTTTATCAATACAGAGACCATGATTATTGAATTTGCCGAAGCGATGCGTGCGCGCAATGTGGTCCCCGAGTGCGAAGTTTTCGATAAAGGAATGATCGATATGGCGGTGCGCCTTTGGAAGAAGGGCCTCATTCCCGGAGATCGGCTTCGCTTCAACTTTGTGATGGGCATCACCGGGGCCATTGAAGGTGCTGCACGCGATTTGGTGTTCTTGCAGGGCTCCATACCGGAAGACTCTCTTTGGACGGTTTCCGGAATCGGAAGACGCGAGATGCCGCTTGCAGCAATGGCGATTTCGATGGGCGGTCATGTGCGCGTCGGTTTTGAGGACAACGTGTTTCTTGAAAAAGGTGTTCTTGCCGAGTCAAACGCGCAATTGGTCGAAAAAGTTGTAAAACTTGCGCAGCTTCTGGATCGTAAAGTGGCGACGCCGGACGAGGCTCGTGCGATATTAGGGCTATCGAAGAGATAGCCTCATGTGACAAAGTGCGACCATCATCCTGCAAAGGGGCGCACTTACTTTTGCCGCTAACAGGTCAAAATAGATCATCTGAAATTCTGATGATCTGTACAGAATCATGCCAATAGACGAAAAGAAACTTCAAAACATAAAAACGTTTGTTAACTACCGCAATGGAAATGTTCATTGGGAACCTGCTTTACAGATTCGTGTCGTTCTCTATGCACTATTAACCATTTTGGATGTCCAGTTCGTGTATGTTCTGCCCGGGATAAACATCCTGAATAGAGTTGAAGTTATTATCGCTATTATTGTTACGATCTTCTTCATAGCAATTGAAATTTTCGTTAAATATAGAGGTGATATTTCGAATGACAACACATGGGATCTATTGCCAAATAGTATATTGTTTGTATTTACCGGGTTGATTCTTCTCCATATATCTGTAAAAGTAATCTACGAGGTGTTTGGGGTTTTCACATTTTGTGTTGTGGCAATTCTAATGTTCATTCTCTGCTTTTTGATTAGTAACTATGCTCGAATCATTCTTATGAAAAAAGGGGGATATATTGAAAGACATCCTGCAAGATTTTTTCCGGTAGGCATAAGTTCAATCGCAACAGGAATGTATGCTACGCATATTGCCAATTCTCTTGAACGAGATTTCGGAAAATCAGGATTGATGGTTGTATTGGCAATGATGTTTATGCTATTCGCACTTTTTTGCATTGCTATCCCCTCGGGTTTTCTGAAGTTTTACTATACTAAGAAATATAACATCGAAGTAATTCCGGTATGGTTAAACAAATCGCCGAAAATATATAAGTCGAAGAAACTTCGCAAGTTCATATACAAAACGGATCAGGGCGATGACCTCTATTTCACAGTCGCTATGAAAGAGCAATCAAAAGTAATATCGTATTGGGCAGATATTGCTGTGTATGCAGGGGATGGTCGGCACAACACACCTGTCATCAGCAATATACGGGTAGATTCTCCGGAAAAGAAATCGATTCACGTTGATACGATTTTCGTCGCACAGAATATTGTTTGTTATGCGCTTAATGGGGAGCCGTTTGGAAAGTTTTCAGATGGGAAGTGGGTCAATTTCAGGCATATTCAGCTCGAAGGTGAGCCAAATCCCGAGATTGTTATGATTGGCGAAACGCTTCTGCAGGAGAACCTTCGATGGTTC
>JAITTH010000097.1 GCA_031287295.1 Eubacteriales Family XIII. Incertae Sedis bacterium | reverse complement strand
ACGCGTATATAAATCTGATGTATTGTGAAAAATATCTTCCACGCTTCCTTCTTCCACGATTTTTGCCTGATGCATAACATAGATTCGAGAAGCCAACATTCGAACAATAGACAGATCGTGTGTGATAAATAAAATGGCAAGTCCACGTTCTCTTCTCAAACGTTCAATCGTCTGGAGAATCTGATTGCGCGTGAGAATATCCAAGGCAGAAACCGATTCATCGCAAACCAACAAATCCGGTCTCGGCGCCAATGCACGGGCAATGGCCACACGCTGCCGCTGCCCTCCGGACAGTCCCACCGGTTTGCGGTCTAGCAAACTCTCCGGAATCTCTGCAAGATGAAGCAATTCTCCAAGTTCGGATACTGAATTGCCGGAAACCTTCAAAGCCTCTTCCAGCGTGTATCGCACCGTATGGGCAGGGTTCAAAGAGGAATATGGATCCTGAAAAACGATCTGCGCGGGAGCGTTCCCATAATACGCAACACTTCCCTCGTTCGGGACGGTAAGTCCGACGATCATACGCCCGAGTGTCGTTTTTCCACTCCCGGATTCTCCGACAACGCCTACAAACTCTCCCGGATGGACTTGGATATTCACATGATCAACCGCCGTAAAATCTTTAAAGCGTTTGGTAATGTCCGTCACGATTAAGAGGGGTCGGGTATCGACATCCATAATGGGATCTTTGACGATGATGTTATCGCCTGCATAAACAAGCTGCTTTGTATAGTCCTGCTGAGGGTTATCGATCACTTCTTTGGTCAAACCACTCTCCACAATATTGCCATCGCGCACAACAATCAACCGATTGGTTCTCTCGTATACAAGTCGAATGTCGTGCGTAATGAGAATAAGCGGCATGCCCCGTTTGGTGCGAATCTCTTCGATGAGATCGAGAATTTCTTTCTGGGTGATGACATCCAAAGCAGTCGTAGCTTCATCCGCAATGAGAATCTTCGGTTGGGTCGCAAGGGCAGAAGCGATAACAACCCGCTGCTGCATACCTCCGGATAATTCAAACGGATATTGATTTTTTATTTTTTCCGGAAGTCCGACCTCTGCAAGCGCCTCTTCTATGTGAAAACCATGTTTTTGGTCCTTGGAAACCCCTTCGAGAATCTGAGCCCCACATTTTTTCAGGGGATTGAGTGCCGTAAACGGATCTTGCATCACCATGCCGATTTCAGCACCACGGACGCGTCTCCATGCTCGCTCCTTTGCATTCAGGTCGAAAGGCTTTTCGTTAATTTCAAGCTGCCCCGTTCCGGAAGCGCCCATCGGCAAAAGTCCCATAAGGGACTTTACAAATATGGTTTTCCCACTTCCGGATTCTCCGACGATGCCCACACGCTCATTGGAATCCAGCGTAAGATCCAAGCCATGCAAAATATCGTTGTCGTGAATCCGAACCCTTAAGTTTTTCACCGAAAGCGAAATCATTTTCTATTGCGCCTCCAGAAGGTTTCTTTCGGTTACATAGCTGCCGATGACATTGATTGCAACCGCAGTGAGTACAATCGCAAGACCGGAACCGACGATTGCACCGGGATTGTCATACAATAACGCTTTCCCATCCGAGAGCAGACGACCCCAATCAGCATCGCCCGGAGAAACGCCCAGTCCCAAATAGGATAACGATGACATCGATACCAAACCGTAGGCGATGTTGAGAAAAAAATTCACGAAAACAATCAGGGCAATGTTCGGGAAAATATGACGCATCAGAATGCGCAAGGTGCTCATGCGCAAAATAAGTGCCGACTCTATATACGGTTTGCCCTTTTGCTGAATCACGGCAGCGCGAACCAATCGAATATCAAAGGGTGAATACAAGATGATCATGACAAGAACGCTCACCCAATAGCCACCGCCAATGACCCCTGCGGCAACAATCGCAAGCAGAAGCGAAGGCATCGAGAGGGTAAGATCTGCATATCTGGAAATGATCCAATCGAGGGGACCTCCGTACCATCCTGCAAGTCCGCCGAGGAACAGACCAATGATAATGGAGCCGATGGCGATGCAGATAGGACCAACCATGGCACTGCGCGTACCGGCAATGATGAGATCCAACACATCTCTTCCAAGTTTATCCGTACCGAGAAAATGCCCCTCCGTGAAGGGTGCCAAGCTCCCGTTTCTTCGATCTTGCGCCACATCGTCCGGCACAAAAAGATTCGGAACCAGGAGCCAAATCAGCACAACCGCCAAAATGAGTGCCGATAAGATAACGCCAACACGAGGAATGCGTTTTTTCGTGATGCGCATTCTCATGGATTCACCTCACCATCCACGGTCTTTTTGGATACTGTGATTTTTCTCCGCTGCCTTGTATGCGGGTCGATGAAGTAAACACAAATATCCACAATCATCGCTGCAACACAGATAAAAGTCGCCAACATCAAGGCGATGAACTGGACCACAGGAACATCATGGAAGGTCACGGAAGACGCCAGGAGATTGCCGAGTCCCGGGATGGAATAGACACTTTCAATCAGCACCGTGGATCCGAACAAGTTTGCCAGAAGGAGTCCTGTACTTGTGAGAATCGGTCCGGAAGCATTTTTGAGCTGCGCCGACGTAATTCGAAACGGCGAGACAGCACGTGCACGCAGAAACGTTGTATAATCGCTTTCGATCTCGTGGAGCATTGCCGATCGCGTAATTTTGATGACCATTGCACTCAGTGCAAAGGTGAGTGTAATCGCCGGAAGTGCCAGGTGTCTAAGTTCGTCCACCAAACTTCCGTTTCCAATGCCGTAAATCGGAAACAACCCCAGCTTCAAGGCAAAGAAGTACAGGAACAACAACCCCACCGCATAGCTCGGAGCACTGGTACCGATAAGCGCGACGGTATTGATGGTGCTATCGACCAATTTCCCTCTGTTTTTTGCTGAGATCACGCCACATAGAATCCCGATCACAATGCTCAAGACAAGAGAAATAAAAACCAACTCCAGCGTTACGGCAGCGTGTGGTGCGATCATCTCGGTTACCGGCATATTCGATCGGATGGATGTCCCGAAATCCAAGTGGAAGACATTTTTCAACCACCTGAAATATTGCGTGAAAAAGGAGTCGTCCAACCCATAGTGTGCCCGAATCTGTGCAAGCAATTCCGGCGTCACTTTTTTTGTGCCGACAAGCGAACGCGCCGGATCCCCCGGCGCGATGTATAGCAATGAAAATACTGCAAACGACAGTACGAAAAGAGAAACAAGAAGTTCCGTTACCCTTTTTATGACAAATTTGACGGCATCCGGCATTCTACTTGCTAACGCTGAACATTGCCGGCCAGTTCTGTGATGTTAAGCTGAAACTATTATAGTCTTTCACTGAAATATCTGCCTGATAGGCAATCGCTGCCTCTCCCCACCAAACCGGCGCATAGATTGCCTGTTGCTGCGCAATTTCGTTCGCTTCCAGCGTTGGCGCAAGCTCTGCATTGAGAGACGGCGCGCTCAGGATATCTTGTACAAGCGATGCGGCCTGCTCATTTGTCCAGTTTGCAGGGTTGTACCCCGGACCCGTACCATCCAACAGCCAGGCAGCAATTTCGCCCGGTTCTGCGGTCGTCGGCAGATAGACCATCCATGCAATACCTTGTTCGCCATTTCCGACTTCGTTCAACCACTGATCAAGCGGTATTTCTTTCACATTCAATGTAATTCCCAGGTTTTTCAGCTCATCCGCAATGATAAGCGATGCATTGCCGACTGCCGGATATCCACTCGGGTAATATACCGTCGTCTCGAAACCGTTCGGAACCGTAGATTTTCCAAGTTCTTCTTTTGCCTTTTCAATATCGAAGGCGTAGTGCGTAATTTCACTCAACTGCTCGCGCGCATTGTCCGGTGCCAATACAGAAATAAACTGTTCAGGCGGTGTGATCGCTGTAGCTACCTCGCCGTGTCCCTTTAATATACTGCCTTCGATGATACTCTGCGCGTCGATGGCATACGACACAGCTTTCCGAACATGCTCATCGTTAAACGGTGCTACCGTAACATCAAACGTAATGCCATAGTAGGAACGGTCGGAGATATACTCAACCTTTGCGCCTTCTACTTTTTCCCACTGAACACCCAGATCGACCGGAATATTCAGTGCGAAATCGATTTCACCTTCTGTAAACGCGAGTAACTTCGCGTCTTCGTCCGAGAAGAAATCGACCCTGATTTTCGAAGTTGCATCGTTTTCTCCCCACCATGTATCCGACTTCTCAAAAGTGACATGAGAGGCAGGCTCAAATTCTGTTACCTTATAAGGACCGCTTCCCAGGAGAAGGTCTTTCGGGGATCCGATGGAGTCAACAGATTTCGCCCATTCTTCCTTGGTCACAAACAATCCACCCACATTAGAAACTGCCCATATGAATCCGGCATGAGAACCTTCAAGCGTAATGGTGATTTCATCTTCTGCCGTCTTTTCCACCTTATTCACATAGTCGGGGAAATAAATGGCAACGCCCGGAGATTGTTCCGGGTCCATCGCACGTTCAATCGACCAAACAATGTCGTCCGCAGTTACAGCCGAACCGTCGGAAAATTTCGCATCCTTTCGGAGTTTGAAGGTCCAAACCGTCGCATGATCATCTTTCCATGATTCTGCCAACGCGGGAATAACCTGCCCTTCATTGTTGATGCTTACCAGTCCTTCATTCACAAGAGCGCCCAGATAGTAATTCAGTATCCCGGCTTCTTGGTTCACGTCCAAGCTGCCAATCGAACCTGAAACGCCGATAACGAGTGCTTCGTCATCTCCGGAACCGGTTGCTTTCTTCCCTTCGCCACATCCTGCCAAAGCCGTTGTCATAAACACCACAAGTGCCAACGCCACAAAGTAAATGCTTATTTTCTTCCCACGTCCT
>JAITTH010000096.1 GCA_031287295.1 Eubacteriales Family XIII. Incertae Sedis bacterium | reverse complement strand
CTTTCACGCCCTTTCCCTACACAATCCAATTGTTGTTTGAAATACGTTACCACTTTAACTTTTAATACATATATGCGATGTTGGAATTATCTCATATACCAATCTCTTTCGCAAGCACCTCAACCAACACCCCTGCTCCCTGAAAGGAAACACCTGCATGGGAGGGCTTCTGATGGGTCATTTATTATTATCCTATAAAAAACAATATCTGGAAAGTGCAAATATCATCCCAATTTCTTGTCTTCATTATCCGTAAATGCTATACTTTCCGATAGTAATCGTTCGCAGAAATGAGGCAAAATATGAATTATAAAATTGCAGTTATCAAGGGAGATGGTATCGGTCCGGAAATTGTCGATCAGGCATTATTGACGCTGAATGCCATTGCCACGAAGTATGGTCATACCTTTTCTTGTGAAGATCTATTGGCGGGCGGTGCTGCGCTCGACGTCGAAGGCATTCCTTTACCCAAAGCAACCGTAGATGCCTGCCGGGCAAGCGATGCCGTGTTACTTGGTGCCGTCGGCGATCCCAAGTGGGATAACGAACCCGGTGGAAATCGTCCGGAAAAAGCCATTCTCGGTCTGCGTGCAGAACTAGGCTTGTTTGCCAATCTTAGACCTGCAACTGTTTTTGACGAACTGGCCTCCGCGTCTCCGCTCAAAAAAGAAATCATTGGCAGCGGTTTCGATATTTTAATCGTGCGAGAACTCACGGGTGGCATTTATTTTGGATCGCGGGGAACCGAAATCTTGACGGAGGGAAAGGCTCCCAACGCCCTGATCGAACGCCTCAGCGAGGGCAGAAGCATTCCTGCGGGACGATTTGCCTACGACGTAGAGCAATACTCTGAATTTGAAATTCGCCGAATTGCCACCACGGCTTTTGAGATGGCGATGAAACGTGATCGCCGTGTTGCAAGTGTAGATAAAGCCAATGTACTCGATAGTTCAAGACTCTGGCGCGCCGTTATGGAAGAAGTTCAACAGAGCTATCCCGAAGTAACGCTGGAGCACTACTACATTGACAATACAACGCAGCAACTCATCAAAAACCCGCGGCAGTTTGACGTAATCGTTACGAGCAATATGTTCGGAGACATCCTTTCTGACGAAGCAAGTCAGATTACAGGCTCTATTGGCATGTTGCCATCTGCGAGCCTTGGAGAAGGCAAATTTGGGCTTTATGAGCCTATTCATGGCTCTGCTCCTAAGTACACAGGGTTGGATCGCGCCAATCCGATTGCGACGATATTATCGGTGGCGATGATGCTGCGCTACTCTTTCGATTTAAAACAAGAAGCCGATGCGGTTGAAAACGCCGTCAAAAAATTCCTTGCGGAAGGTTATCGCACACCGGACATCTTTACAGAGGGGAAAACCCTTGTCGGCACTGCCGAATGCGGAAGGCTCATTGCAGATTTCGTTTAATAATTATTTGGTGACAAAAAAAAGAAAAGGGTATCTCATTTGTTTGAGGCACCCTTTTTATTTTCCCATTTACTTTGCCACATGAGGCTAGAATACTCTATGATTTAACTTAATATTTTATGATGTAATTCATGCTTAAATAAGCCTGCATATTGTTGAATGCTTCAGATCCGCCCGAAGAATCGCTGTACCCATAAAGCCCATAGACTGAATGCGCATGCCCACCGGCGACGGTCGTCTGTTCATTACTGTCCGTTAGAATCGGTATTTCGATGGCACCTCCGGTAATGCCGCTTCCCGTTACGATTGCCCCATCGGTTACCCCAACATCAGGTGCGGAAGTATCCGGAACAATTGGCGAATAGATATGGGAATGTGCGCCTGAAATATCCGTCACACCGGAAACATCTGTAAATGAATGCCAGTGGTTTGGCAATTGACTCACAGAAAGTGTATATTGATTTGCTCCGCCTTTTGCACCAATCGGAAATTCCGTACTACCCCCGATAACGACCTTCCCTTGCAAATCCGGAAGATTAAAGGTGCTGGTACCGTCTCCGGGACCATACGTTGTTCCGATCAACGCAAACAGTTCTTTGTATTCCGTACGCGAAACTGCGGTGCCATCACATAGAAGATAGCCGGCCGGTGGCTTTGAACCCGCATACAAATACACACTACCTCTTACACCTGCAAGCGTAACGTTACCATCCGAATTAAGCAGACCTTTTTTCTTCAAATACGCATCGAATTCCTGCTCCTTATTTGAAGAGAGCGTTTCCTTCGGATTATCCGTACCCGAGGGCGTTTTGCCGTCGTCCCCCTTAAAAAGTGCCTTTGCACCATACACGGTACCGACGAAAACCAAAATGAAGCCAATCAAAATGATGATGACTCGCCTGACAATGAATTTCGTTTCCAAGTCTCTACTGAAAAGCACTTCTCTACTCCCTATATATGAATAATTCCCTGGCTGGTCAGATATCCGACCACCAACATTTCAACAATAAATAATAGTATGATACAAGCGATTAAGCGTACGCTTTTATGCCTTTTCTTAGGTACAACCCAGGTATCCATATCCGCAGCGTCAACAATGGTTGCCTTTGGAAGCTTTATTGGGGAATCTGCAGCAGCCTCCTGTTCGGAAACGACAGGTTCTTTGATCGGGGAAATGCCTGCCAAAATATCTTCCGGTGTCTTGGTCGCTGCGCGCCCCTTCGCCCTGACCGTTTGCCGTTCCGTCGCAACGCCACCTTTGGACGCCTGATCAAAATCAACTGCATCGATTGCTGTTACATGAACACCGGCCGATCTGCGTGATGGCATGAATAAGTCTTGTAATTCGTCCGGAACTTTAACGTACCCGATTTCCTCAACCGTCGATGCGTCGAGCGGCTCATCTGACATGAAGACAACCGGATGCTCTTCTTCTGCTTCGGAATCATCTGCATCATCATAGGATATGGGCGCGCGCGGTTCGAGTGTTTCTACAATTCCAACATCACTGCTTGTAGGGATTCTTCCTTGCGCTTCTTGGGGCAATCCCATATCTTCCAAGATTGCATTGATGCTGGCTTGGAAGTTGTTGGAAAAGTTAGAGAAAAGATCGGGTGAAAACTCCCGATCAATGCTTGACCCAGTCGGTATGTGATTTTTTCCTCTGGAATCGATTACAGACACTCCTACGCCTCCGGGAACTGCAATCGTCAGATCATCTCAAACGGTTCGTTTAAATCTCCGTTAGTAATGGTTCTGACACTGCCGTTAATGACCGCTCCGTTTTCAATTGCGATACTTCCCGTCGTAAGATTACCGACATAGTAAGCGCTACTTCTCAACGCAGTCATTCCGAGGGTATCGATATCGCCCTTCACCTTACCACCCAGAATGATATTTTTCGTTGCAATGTTTCCGACAAGGATGGAATTTGAATCCTGAACGATTCCTGTGACCGCCTTTAGATTTCCTTTTACCTTGCTATCGTACAAGCCAATCTTCTCACCGACAACATCTCCGCGAATGGATCCCTGCACATCCACATTTCCTTTTGCAGTAATATCGCCATTTACGCTACCTTGAATTTCCACGTCACCCATTGTGGAGATGTTTCCATCCACATAGGCGTCAAAGGAAATAATCGAATAGCCCTTTTCGGGTTCGGGAATCGGTGCGGAGGGTTCCGGTACAGGAATCTCTTCCGTTTCCATATAAACAGCATCTCTGGCATCCGCAGCTACTTCATCGTCTTCATATGCTTCATATTCGACATCTGCA
>JAITTH010000025.1 GCA_031287295.1 Eubacteriales Family XIII. Incertae Sedis bacterium | reverse complement strand
GTTTTGGAAATTGCGTGAATTAAAAATGTAAGTGCGCCCCCATGAAGGTTTTGATAATTGTTAACTATTTATATATTTTATGTTGACAATAGCAAGAGTTCGCATTAAACTAAATGTATGAAAGCTCATAAGAAACCATTTGTCACAACTTTCGAACTTACGTTGATTGCCGTATTTGGTGCGGCAAACTGTATCATTGCACCCTTGTCGGTACCAATCGGTCCTGTTCCTGTTTCGCTCTCCGTCTTCATGGCACTTCTTTGTGGGGCACTACTCCCACCGAAAATCGCAGTGTTCTCACAGTTGCTTCGCATCATTCTCGGGGCGGTTGGGATTCCTGTCTTTGCAGGATTCCAAGGCGGTGCGCAATATTTGGCAGGACCGGTAGCGGGCTATACAATCGCGACACCGTTTATGGCACTCGCCGTTGCCTTTGCCGCAAACTACTGTGCGCATAAAGCCCCTTCCTATAGCATCAAGCTCGTTGTTATGGTGAGTACCTGTGTTGTTGCGTTGCTCTTCGACTATGCACTGGGAACGGTATGGTACTGTGTGGTTACGCACATAGAATTTTTACCGGCACTGCTCGTGTGTGTGGTTCCCTTTATTGTGGTGGATATTCTAAAGATTGTCGCGGTCCTATTCATCTGGATTGCCATTGCCAAGAGACTGCGCAGACAATTTCATTATTGAGCTAAAGGTGAGTTCGAGCACTTAAGCATTCAATCAAATCATCGTATGGTTTGATGATTCCTATGCCCTTATGTGATAAAGTAAACATTATTTTGACAGGATGTTATGCAAATTCATCCGATAAAAAAGAGGGTAGCGATGCAATCGAACAAGTCAGATTGGGAAACAAAGGCGGCAGGGTGTGAAACAAAATGAGTAAGACCTATATTCTGGGTGGTTGCCGAACCTATATCGGAAAAAAAGGCAGAGCTTTTCGAAAGATTCCGGTTGAGGATCTTGGTGCTGCGGTGATTTCTCGCTTATGCCAAGATCATCTTTGTGAAAACGGAACGCTTTTGCATACACCGGACATGCTGATTGCCGGAAACGCAGTGGGAGGCGGCGGAAATATCGCACGTCTTGCCGGGCTCAAAGCCGATCCGATCTGTCAAGTTCCATCTATGACCATCGACCTGCAATGCGCCTCCGGTCTCTCGGCGGTGCTAACGGCAGATGCTTTCATCAAAGCCGGGAAAGTGGATTTGGTTTTGGCGGGAGGAATGGAAAGCGTTTCGACACAACCCAAAAGGCTACGGAGCGCCAATCACCCGCTCTATGATGAAGAAAACCCGGCATACAGTGCGGCGGACTTTTCGCCGGATGCCTTCGGTGACCTTGTTATGATTGAAGGTGCGGAGCGAACGGCGGAGGAATATGGCGTAACCCGAGAAGAGCTGGACGAGGTATGCCTGCAAAGCCATAAACGCGCAGCGGATGCACGCGACCGGAATTTGCTTTTGGGGGTCATTGAACCGGCTTTTGATTCTGTGCGCGACGAAGAAATTCGTGAAAAGATGTCGCCTGAACTGCTTGCTCGCATGAAGCCGGTATTGCCACAGGGAAAATACATTCATCCGGCAAACGCCGCTTCGGAAGCAGATGGTGCCGCATTTCTCTTGCTGTGCTCCGATCGGTTTTTGGCATTATCCGGCATTCGTCCGATCGCGGAAATATTGTCCGCTGCCCAAATATCGGCGGATCCGAACTTTTCTCCTGCAACTGCGATTCCTTCGCTCGAAGAGGCGGTGAGAGCCGCAGGTCATTCGATGGAAAATATGGATGCGTTGGAAATGAATGAACCTTTTGCGGTAATCAGTGCACTATTTGCGCGCAAATATCCCGAATTGCTCGATCGATACAACCGCTTTGGCGGTGCGCTTGCCTACGGTCATCCCTTTGGCGCATCGGGTGCGGTATTGTTGATTCATCTGTTAGAGAGTCTTCGCTTGGGCAACGGGGCGTATGGTGCCTGTTCTGTCCCCGCTGCCGGCGGCGTTGGTGTTGGTCTTGTTCTCCGTAGCCTCACAAATTTGCCCCATTGCGGTCTATGAGTTTCAAGTGATACAATTTCTGGAGAGGTATTCAGAATGAGTAAATGTGTTCTACTTGAAAACCAAACTCGATTTTCCTCGAGATATTTTGTCGATAGAATCGAAAAACGAACCGAAGAAATTGCAGCGGAGTTGCTTGCCAAAAGGCAACTTTTCCCGATTCCTCCAACCCAGATTGCCGACCAACTCATCGATTGGTTTGCGGCTATGGAAGCCGGTGCTGTGCCATTTTGTGTCCATCGCGAAATGCCGCAGGCACTGATTGAGTCTCTCTGCGAAACCGTACCGCCTCAGGGCGCAGAATTTGCGGTTCTGTCTTCCGGTTCGACGGGTCTTGCGAAGCTGTTTTTCCGCACCACCGATAGTTGGGAAAATTTTTTCAAGGTGCAAAACCATATTTTCGATATCAACGCATCCACAAGATTGTTTTTTCACGGATCGCTCAGTTTTACGGGAACCCTCAATATGTGTGTGGCGGCAATCGCTTTCAAGGCGAAACTTGTGACTGTGAGCAGCCTAAATGGAATGCGAATGCTGGAATCGATTGTGAAAAATCGTGTAAACTCGATCTATCTTGTTCCGGCGAAACTCGCGCTTCTTGTCTCTGCGGGACGGAATCATGATGCCATTCCCGGCGTAAGGCGCATCATCACAGGCTCTCAACTTTTGCAAAAAGATGTATACGAAGGTTTGAAGCGTGTGTTTCCGAACGCAGTTATCACGATGTATTATGGCGCGAGTGAATCGGGCTATGTGACCTACATTACAGGGGACGACATTTTGCGTTTCCCCGGTTGTCTCGGGCAAACCTTTCCCGGTGTTGAAATTGAACGATCACAGGAAGGGCAAATTGCTGTGTATACGGAGGGTGGCATTCTTGGGATGAATCGTCCGATTTTGTTGCCGGACTTGGGGTGTGTTGATGAAAGCGGACGTTTGTGGTTACTCGGTCGCTGCGATGAGGTTGTGAATGTGGCGGGCACGAAGATCAATCTTGCCTATGTGCGCGAAACCATCCGGGACCTTCCCGAAGTTCACAACGCCGAGGTCCTTTACACCGATGCCGGCAGAAAAGCGCGCATTGTCGCCTTTTTTGAAGCAGCGCATGACCGCCCCCCGGTGGACAATCTTCCCGCACGGATTCTCGAAGACCTGAACGCCGTCCTGCTTCCCGGCGAAGTGCCGCGCGCCGTGTACGAGCTGCCCGACCTCCCGCTGAACGCCGGCGGCAAGCCGGACCGCCGGAAATTAGAATCCATGTTGGCATCGCAGGAGCAGGGGGCGATTGGATTGCCACGCTGCGCTCGCAATGACACAATGTTGGCATCTCGCAATGACACCATGGATATCCTGCCGCACCGTGGGCCGATGCTCCTGCTTGACGCAGCCGAGCTGATAGCCGGCGAGGCGCATGGAAGAAAGCACATCAGGGGGGATGAATGGTTT
>JAITTH010000035.1 GCA_031287295.1 Eubacteriales Family XIII. Incertae Sedis bacterium | reverse complement strand
CGACCACCGGGAAACCTGCTGCACCAAGGGCACTTCGCGCAGAAGCCTCGTCCGAAAATGACGGTATGATAACCTGTTCCGGTTTTGGATTCGGATCGAAAGTTTTATCCAACGATTTTGAAGGGTCAATCGGATACTGCCCCGGATTGGTGTTGTGCATGTGGCAATAGAATTTCGGCGCGTCTGTGCTTTCAAATTCCTTTTCTTCCGTACTCGGGCACCATGGTGTCGCAAGATAACCGCTTTCCTTGCAGACGACTTTTTTCGTCTTTCCACCCGGAGCAACCGTAATCTTTGAGGGACCCGTCCCCTTGATCACATAGTCCGTGTAGCCGCTCACACTGATGCGCTCCACGTTTTCCGGCGCACCGGCAAATTCACCCGGGTCACTCCCGTTAAGGCACTGCGACAGAATTCGACTCCACAAAGCTGCCGCCATTGGAGAATCGCCCGCAAGCTGCGCACTGAAATCGTTTCCTATCCAAATTGCCGCTGCATATCGCGGCGTGTTTCCACTAAACCAAATGTTGAAGTTGTTTTCGGTGGTTCCCGTTTTTCCTGCCGTCGGGATGCCCGGAATATACGCATTCACACAGACGCCGCTCGTGACCGCCGTACGCAGCATATCGTTTACCATAAATGCCACACCCGGATCCATCACCTGTTCCTGCGCGGAGGTACCATCCAGCAACACCTCGCCGTTTCGATCGGTGACCTGCGTATAGCTGATCGGATCTGTTCGAACGCCACTGTTGACAAAAGAAGCGTACGCCGTCGTCATATCCAACGGGGTAACCCCTTGCGTCATGCCCCCGAGCGCAAGAGAAGCCGGATTGAGGTCGTTTGCCTCTCCTTCTTCAACCAGCGTTGAAATACCAAGTTTTTTCAGCATCGCTACCGAACGATCATTTCCTATATTCAGTTGCACCTTGACGGCAACCACGTTTACAGATTGTTCGATGGCTGTACGCATCGTCATCGCCCCACGATAACTGAGATACCAGTTCTCCGGCCAGACACGCCCACCATATTCCATGCGTTTGTCTTCGACGACGCTCATCGGTGTCCAGAATTTTCCGAAATTGGCTTCTCCGGCTTCAATCGGCACATTCTCGGCACTCATCTGCAATGCCGCACTGTATACGCCCATCGGCTTCATGCAGGAACCCGGTTGATGTGGAACAACTGCGCGGTTGTAACTCATTTCGCCCTGCACATTGCGTCCACCCATCATGGCCTTCACCTGTCCATTGTGGTTGTCCATGATGACCATCGCCGCCTGTGGCTGAATGGACCACTGGCTAATCGTTACGCTTGCGAGAGGTATGTGAATACCTCCGTCCTCCGTTCGGACAATCAATTCCGGATAATCTTCGAAAACTTTGGCGGAGATGATGCAGTTGCCGGCGTCGTCTAATGTTTTGTAACCCAACGGGATGTTGACAACACCGCCGTTGTTCATGACGAGTTCTCCGGATTCATCCCAACGATACATATTTTTAAGCTCGATGCTCACATCATTTTCTTCACCAACCATGGTCGGATATAGGTTGAGTCGATGTCCGGCATAAAGAATCAAACTGCCATCTTCCCGCATTGCCGCTTCATCGGGCGAAAAGTGGAGATACCCATCGGGCGAAATGATATTGCTGTACGCGAAGAGAGAAATGACACCTGCATCGGTAATCATATTTCCTGCACCGTCGGTGCGCATACTCGCGATGCCCGGGAAGTTCCACGTATCCGCGAACTCTCTGGCAATAATCTCC
Organism: Eubacteriales Family XIII. Incertae Sedis bacterium; assembly: GCA_031287295.1. Lineage (GTDB taxonomy): Bacteria > Bacillota > Clostridia > Peptostreptococcales > Anaerovoracaceae > JAISTV01. The sequence goes on along the minus strand of JAITTH010000035.1, from coordinate 14,525 downwards.
TGATAGCTGCGGTTGACCGTCGTGTAGATGTTGAGTCCGCCCGTATAAATCAAGCGCTCGGCATCATCAACCGAATCGAACCGTTCGGGGTACTTTTTGAAAAGATCTTCTGCAATGTCACCGATTGCCCAATCGACAAAGGCAGAGGTGTTTTGATCGCTGACGAATTCGGAAGGATGGATGTGGTCGCGCAGGTTCTGAGCCTTCGCCTCCGCATGCTCTTCCTTCGTAATGTAACCTTGATCTAACATGAGATCGAGGACAAGCCTGACGCGCTTTTCAATGGTGTCGTTATAGATATAGTCGTACTGCACTCCCGCCAGAAGAAGCCTTGGATCTTCCGCCGCAATCTGCCCCTTTGGTATCGTTTCGATCATCGCATAAACGCTCGGCGCTGCCGGAAGACTCGCCAACGCTGCGCATTCGATCAGATCGAGCTCTTCAACATTTTTGCCGAAATACGATTTTGCCGCAGCCTGGATACCGTTGCTATGATTTCCGAGTGGGATGGTGTTGAGATAGTCGCGCAGAATCTCTTCTTTTCCGAGGGCTTCTTCAATCTGCACGGAGTAATAGGCCTCTTGCAGTTTGCGTTCGAGTGTACGATCGCTACGTTCATCGAAGAGCCAGATGTTACGCGCCAACTGTTGCGTAATGGTACTCGTTCCGCTAATATCTCCGCCCGTGGTAATGCTATCTCTTATCGCGCCGAGAATACGCACGAAATTGAATCCGTGGTGTTCCCAGAACGTCTTATCTTCAACGGCAACGATGGCATCGCGCAGGTTTTGCGGAATTTGCTCATAACTGACAAGCGTACGCTGCCCATCCCCCGTATAGATGCTACGGATGGGTGTTCCTGCATCGTCATACATCGTAGATGTGACGCTCAAACGGGATTCGATGTCTTTCGGATCGACTTCCGGAACGTCTTTCAACACAGAATAGATATAGAGAACGCCTCCTGCCAAGGAAACGAGCATGATGATAAAAAGGGTTGCCAATACGGTTTTTATCGCATGATGGCGCTTCCGCGGTTTTCTGCGTTTTTTCCCGCTCCCGTTCATGTTGGATCTTTTTGCGACGACTTCGTCATCCTCTTTGGGAAAGCGTGAAGAATTTCTGCTTTGCGCTCGCGAAGAAGCTCCATACGATTTGGACGAAGACGAGGCAGCCTGAGACCTTGCAGGCGTCTGATACCGTGAAGACCGATCCTCAGACGATCTTGTTGGCGTCTGATACCGCGAAGACCGATTCTCAGACGGTCTTGTTGGTGTCTGATACCGTGAAGACCGATTCTCGGACGATCTTGTTGGTGTCTGAGATTTGCTGATCGGTTCGGTGCTTTGCGTGCGTGTGGTTCGGTCTGTACGACGCGGTGGATTTGAATTTGTTGCGCCGGCACGTTGTAATCTGTCGCCACTTTGACCGGACGCCCCGCTTCGCGCACTTTTGTTACCTACCGGAGTGCTTTTGTTCCCCACCGGAGCACTTTTCCGCGTGGAATAGAATCCTTCCGGCGGTGCAGCTTTCGCCTTACTTTTCGAATCTCGACGGGGTGTCGAGAACATAATCGTATCGGATGAAGTATAATGAGACTCCCCATCAATAATTTTATCTACAGCACGGTACCGTTTGTTACGATTCCGAGAAATATCTTTATAATCGTCTTTGTCGTCTTCTCGATCATTCAAGGCACGATCCTCCTTTGGCGTTTATTATACCAAATTCCGGTCTGTCAATGCAACTTTTGGGCAAAACGGGACAGACACCGGGACAGACACGGCCTTGCAATGGGCAAATTTTGCGATAATCCATCAGAATTTGCTCCATTGCAGTCCATGAGTTTCAAGTGATACAATTTCAGGGTGAATCATACTTTGTACCATGAGGTTTTTTATGACTTGGATAAAATCGTTCCGTTCGATTGCAGATTATATTGATCTTTTCAAAAAGAAAGGCTGCCTCGCGGAGCTTCGCGGAGACTTCCTGGCAAAGGCAGACACCACGGTCAAAGCGCTCAGCTACGATTCCAGAAGCGTGACGCCCGGCACGATTTTTTTCTGCAAGGGTGCGCATTTTTCCCCGGATTATCTGCACATGGCGCTCGAAAAGGGTGCCATCGCCTATGTCTGCGAGCCCGCGCTCGCCGGGCGCCTTTCCGATTCCATTGCCCCATCTGAAATTCCCGGTATCGTGGTAACCGATGTTCGAACGGCAATCACGAATGCCGCCGCCCTCCATTACGAAGGGTTGCGCGAACAGCTGACGATCATCGGCTATACAGGAACAAAGGGAAAGTCCACGACGAGCTATTTTACGAAGGCGATATTCGATTCATGGATGCAAAGCATGGGAAAACCGCTTACGGCCATCCTTTCCGGCATCAACAATTACGACGGCATCGTCGATGAAGAATCGCATCTCACCACGCCGGAGACCTTTGAACTTTATCGGCACTTTGAAAATGCGGTTCGCAGTGGTATTTCCCATCTCACCATGGAAGTTTCCAGCCAGGCGCTCAAATACGGACGCACACGTGGCATCGGTTTCGATGTTGCCGGGTTTTTGAACGTCGGTGAAGATCATATCAGTCCGATAGAGCATTCGGATCGCGAGGATTACCTCGCAGCAAAACTCAAAGTGTTTGAAAACAGCCGGATCGCCTGTATCAATCTGGAATCGGAAGACCTTCCTCGCATTCGCGTGGCAGCGGAAAACAGCGAACGCGTGGTGACTTTTGGTCTTTCGAAGGAGGCAGATGTCTATGCCCACAGCGCAAGAGCGGAAGCAGGCGGCGTAACGTTTACCGTGCGCACCGCAGAATGGGAAGCGCCCTTTTCGCTCTGCTTATCGGGTCTTTTTAACATTGAAAATGCCCTTGCCGGCATCTCGTCCGCTTACGCGCTCGGGCTTCCGCTTCCTTTCCTGCAAAACGGACTTGCCACAGCGAAAGTACCCGGCAGAATGGAATTGTTCCGCGCACCCGGCGGGCGCGTGGTTCTCGTCGATTATGCACACAACAAACTGAGCTACGAAACGCTTTTTGCCTCTGTCGCGTGGGAGTATCCCAACTGCCCTATCGTGACGGTGCTGGGTGCTCCGGGAGGCAAGGCGTATGACCGAAGGCGAGATCTGCCTCAGATCGCAGCACCCAAATCTCATAAAATCTATATTACCGAAGAAGATTATGGGGAGGAGGCTCTTTCGAACATCAATGCGGAGATTTTCGCGGTTGCTACAGAGGTTGGCGGAAATGCGGAAATCGTGGAAGACCGAGGGGAAGCGATCGAACGCGCCATCTTGGAATCCCCCGAAAATGCGGTTGTGCTCATTTTGGGAAAAGGCAGGGAAACCCGCCAAAAACGTGGCATGGAATACGTAGAAACCGAAGCAGACGCCGAAATCGTAGAACGGCTTATTCGGGAAGCACGACGAAAAGAATAGGTGCGGTGACGAACAAATCCGAGGCGAAAACAAAGAATCCCCGATGATGACTTGCGTTTTTTCAATAAAAAAAGCTGCCTCAATTGTGTGAGAGACAGCTTCTTTTTTACGACTACTTTAAGGCGCCTCCTACGGGAATCCGTAGAAAACCCAAGAGTAACTTATGCCTGTGCGTGTACATAGTCGGCGTAGATCTTGTCTGCGTTATCCCATGCAGCAATGATCTGCGGAACAACTTCGTAGAGATCGCCAACGATTCCAAAATCTGCGACTTCGAAAATCGGAGCATCCGGATCTTTGTTGATGGCAACAATGATGTCGGATGTCTGCATGCCGGCAAGATGCTGGATTGCACCCGAGATGCCGCAAGCGAAGTAAATTTTCGGCTTGACGGTAGTGCCCGTCTGTCCAACCTGATGGGAATGGTCGATCCAACCGGAATCTACCGCAGCACGGGAAGACCCAACCACGCCACCGACCTTGTCTGCGAACTCTTTGATGAGTTCGAATCCGGAAGGTCCGCCGAGACCACGTCCGCCGGAACAGATAATTTCGGCATCGGTGAGGGAAACGATTTCCTTCGTGCTTTTAACCACTTCGAGAACTTCGATGTGAATGTCGCTTGCTACGAGTGGCGTGTCAACTTTGATGATCTCACCTGTTGCGCCTTCGATCGGATCGATCTTTGACATAACGCCGGGACGAACGGTTGACATTTGCGGACGCGTACGCGGGCAAACGATGGTCGCCATGAGGTTTCCGCCGAACGCCGGACGCGTTTGCTTCAGACCCTTTTCTTCGGAATTCGGATCGAGATCGGAAGTGTCGAGCGTCGTATTTTTGTTTGCATAATCGATGTAGCTGCTGACTTTTACGTCGAGACGCGTACAGTCGGCAGTAAGACCCGTGTTCAATCTTGCCGCAACTCTCGGTGCGAGATCGCGTCCGATATGGGTTGCGCCAAAGATAACAATTTCAGGCTTGTATTTGCGGATGGAATCGGTAAGAACCTTCGTATAACCATCTGTCGTATAATTTTTCAGCAGATCGTTTTCGATGATGTAGGCACCGTCTGCACCGTAGGCAAAAAGGTCACTCGTAAGGTGATCGACTTTGTCGCCGATCAGAATGGCATAGACTTTGACATCCGGACCGATTTCACGTGCAAGTCTGCGACCTTCGCCGACGAGTTCGAGCGCGACGTTTACGAGCTTGCCCGCACGCTGTTCCGCATACACCCAAACGTGTTTGTATGCAGAGAGATCTGTTTCTTCTTGCACGACATCTGCTGTTGTGTCTTCGATCGCCTCTTTCGGGCATTTTGCGACACACTGTTTGCAAGAGGTACATTTTTCATTGATAACCGCCAATTTCCCATCCATGTCGATCGCTTCGAACGGACAGACCTTGACGCAAATTTTACAACCTATACATTTTTCGTTGATTACAACAATAGCCATTTCTCTCTATCCCCCTTATATCGCGAGCTTCGCTTTGAGACCGATCAGCAGCTTTTCTGCCTGTTCGTTACTTTCGCCTTCCAGCATGGTTCCTTTTCCGCGCGGAACCGGTGTGAAAGAACGATAAACGTTTGTCGGGGAAGCCAAGAGTCCGACTTCTTTATCGGGATCGACTCCGAGATCTGCCGCACTATACGTGGAAACCGGCTTTTTGCGCGCAGCCATAATGCCCTTCATGCTCGGGAGTCTCGGTGTATTCAGCTGATGAATCGCCGTCAGAACGCAAGGTGTTTTGATGCGAATGATTTCGTGTCCGTCTTCCAGCGCACGGTGGACTGTGATGGTTTGCATATCTTCTGCAAGCTCAAACTGTTTTACATAGGTAACCTGCGGAAGTCCAAGCTTTTCTGCCATCTGCGGACCAACCTGCGCCGTATCGCCGTCAATCGCCTGACGACCGGCAAAGATGATGTCGTAATCGCCAACCTTGCGAACCGTTGCCGCAAGCGCATTCGAGGTTGCCCAGGTATCGGAACCGCCGAGTGCTCTGTCCGAAGCCAAAATGCCTTCATCCGCACCCATTGCAAGACATTGACGAAGCATATCGACTGCTTGCGGGGGGCCCATTGTGATGACCGTAATATACGTATCCGGATACTTGTCTTTGATTCTGAGTGCTTCTTCCAATGCGTTGGCATCGTCGTGATTCAAGATGGCGGGAACGCCTTCTCTCTTTAGTGTTTTTGTGACCGGATCGATTTTGATTTCATTCGTATCCGGCACTTGTTTCGCACAGACAATAATCTTGAGTGCCATACTGATTTCCTCCTCCCGGGTCTTCCGGGTTCGGCGCGATACAAACGTGCTACACGCCATTTCTTTTACATCGAACCTCTTCTTTTTATCCGAGCGTTGCCTGCCCGAAATGGTCATCGCTTTGTCGCGATATTTTACCCCGTCCATAAAATCGCACCGCAGAATCCAATTTTGCGATGCGCACAGAGGGAAGATACGCACCATTGTAACATGAAAAATTATCCATCCGCAAGGGACTTTGAGAAAATTTTCACAAAACTTTTGGGCGATAAAAACCCGGTCAGAACCTTGTAATTTTAACGGATTTCGTCGTTTTCGAGACCGATTCGAATGATTTCTTTTGTTGCGATAAGCTCTTCGATGAGTGTTTCGACATCCGGAATTGCATTTTCGGCAGCGAGGACCGTTTCCGGCTTGGGTCTGGTTGCCGGATGTTTGGGCAAAAATACGGTACAACAATCTTCATAAGGCTCGATGGATTTTTCGAATGTACCGATTTCTTGCGCTTTTTCGATGATCTCCGTTTTGTCGAATGCGATGAGCGGACGCATGACCGGAAGCGAGACTGCTGCGTCGGTCGTGATGAGCGCTTCTGCCGTCTGCGAAGCGACTTGACCAAGATTTTCACCGGTTATGAGCATGCCACAACCGCGTGTACCTGCAATTTTCTCGGCAATCTTCATCATAAATCGGCGTACGAGAATGGTCATAAGCTCTTCGGGACAATGCAACGCGATGCGCTCCTGCGCCGGGAGCAAATTGACGACATGCAGGGTAAACGACCCACAATAGGAAGCGAGAATCTGTGCCAATTCTTCCACTTTTTCCTGTGCACGCTGACTCGTATAGGGATAGGAATGATAGTGCACGGCTTCGATTCTCATACCTCGACGCGCCATCATCCATGCTGCGACGGGACTGTCGATGCCGCCGGAAAGAAGAATCATTCCTTTTCCGTTTGTGCCGAGCGGCAAACCGCCGAAACAAGAAACCTTCTCATCGAAAATAAACACGCCTTTCCTGCGCAGATGCACGTTGAGACGCACATCGGGATTGTGGACATCGACCTTGACGGCGGGGGCAAAGGCGGCGAGAATCGCCTCGCCGATTTTTGCGGACATCTCCGGCGAAGGAATCGGATAGGTTTTGTCCGAGCGCTTGCCGAATACTTTAAAGGAAATCGGCGTACCCTCGCCCGAGACGGCGGAGCGTTCGGCTTTTTTATCGCGTATGAATGCAATGCAGGCTGCAAAAATATCTTCCATTTCTCTGCCGGGAAGGAAGATTGCGGGGCTGATGGTCGCAACGCCGAAAACCTTCGCAATGCGATGCATGAGCCGCTCGGGAAGAGGGGTCCTTTGCCCCGCCTGTGCTTGAACAACGATGAGTCCGTCTTCGCGCGTGATGCGAAGTTCGGACGCCTCCGGTTCCTTTTTGATCGCACTTTGAATGCGCCCCATAAGAACACGTTCGAAATAGGGTTTGTTCATGCCTTTCAGTGCAACCTCGCCATAACGAACGATTAAGACATGTTCTGTTTGCGCCGGGGTACCCGGAGATTGTGTGGTATTCATTGTAACCTCATGTGATATTTCGGGGAGAGCTGCCGAAAACGCCCGACCGCATCTTCGAGGCATGTCAGCACGCTTTCGATTTCTTCCGGCGTATTCTCTTTGCCGAAGCTGAAGCGCAAGGTTGCCTCGGCTTCTTCTCGGGTGTAGCCGGCAGCTTCCAGGATGCTGTTTCCGCCTTTTCTGTTCTTTCTCCCGATGTTTGCACAAGCGGATCCTGTGGAGACATAGATGCCGTGTCTCTCGAGATCGTGAACAAGCACCTCTGCCCGCGTTCCCGGAAAAATAACACTGAGAATGTAGGGAGAACTCGTTCCCGGTCTTCCCTCCAAAGAGGCCTCAAACGGACCGCCGATCTTGACCTGAGGAATGCGGGACAAGATGCCGTCACGCAGCATCGAACGAAGCCTGAGCACGAAACGGGCGCCGGCGGCAAGGTTTGCCGCGGCCGCCTCCGCGGCGAGACCGAACCCCACAATGCCGGGGACATTTTCCGTTCCTGAACGTATGCCACCCTCCTGCCCTCCGCCGCGGATGGCGGCCTGCAGCCGATCGGGTCGCCGTGCATACAGTGCGCCCACGCCCTTCGGGCCGTGGATCTTATGCGCACTGATGCTTACGAGGTCTGCGCACGCAGCAGGAACCGGAATCTTTCCGAACGATTGCACGGCGTCTGTATGGAAGAGCGGTTTCTCCCCGTAACGATTGGTGAATCCGGAAAGAACCTGAGAAAGTTCTTCGATCGGCTGCACGGCGCCCGTCTCATTGTTCACGTGCATTACAGAGACCAGCACAGCATCACGGTCCAACGCGTCCGAAAGGTCCGAAGGCTTCACGCATCCCGTACTTTGATCGATCGGTAAAAAAACGACGTCCGCACCATGTTGACCATAAGAAAGCGCCGCTTCACGGACAGCAGGATGTTCAAAAGCCGAAAGGATGACCTTCCGACCTCTTATTTTTTCAGGATTCTTAAAACCCGCAAGAATGGCGAGATTATCGGCTTCGGTGCCGCTCCCTGTGAAGATGATGTTTGCGCTCGAAACGCCCAGAGCATCGGCGACCTGTCGCCGGGCAGTCTTCAACGTTCGTTCGGCAAGTTGACCGACGGTATGAAGCGACGATGGATTTCCATAGACCTCCAACATCGCCTGCGTGACCGCATGAACCACATCCTCCGAAGCACGTGTTGTCGCGGCATGATCCAAATAAATGCTCGGTTGGGACTGCAAGGAAGGAACTCCTGCTTACTTCGCGTAATCGGTCGCACGCGTCTCTCGGAGTACGCTGACCTTAATCTGTCCGGGATATTCCAATTCGCTTTCGATTTTCTGGCTAATCTCACGCGCCATGAATACGATGTCCGCATCGCTCACCTCTTCGGGTTTCGCAACGATACGAATTTCCCGACCGGCCTGTATCGCATAAGAACGTTCAACGCCCTTGGTCATGTTTGCAATTTCTTCGAGTTTCTGAAGTCGTTTGATGTACGTCTCCAGCGTTTCACGTCGCGCACCCGGTCTGGCTGCCGAAAGCGCGTCCGCTGCCGTAATCAATACCGCCTCAAGACTCTTGGCTTCATAATCGCCGTGATGCGAGGACATGGCATCGATCACCGCCTGCGATTCTTTGTATTTTTTCAGGAGATCCATACCGATATCGACATGGGTGCCTTCCATCTCATGGTCTACGGCTTTCCCGATATCGTGCAACAGCCCTGCGCGTTTCGCCAACGCAGGATCCAGATCCAATTCGCTTGCCATGAGTCCTGCCAAAAGCGAGACTTCAATCGAATGCTTCAACACATTTTGCCCATAGCTCGTGCGGTATTTTAAGCGTCCCAGAAGTTTCACGAGCTCGGGATGCAGATTGTGTACGCCAACATCAAAGGTGGCTTGTTCGCCCGCCTCTTTGATCGTCGTGGCAATTTCTTTTTCTGCCTTTTGCACCATCTCCTCAATGCGCGTGGGATGAATGCGCCCATCGAGAATGAGTTTTTCGAGACTGAGTCGCGCAACCGCGCGTTTAACAGGATCAAACCCTGACAACACAACGGCTTCCGGCGTATCGTCGATGATGAGGTCTACACCGGTAAGTGTTTCAATCGCACGAATGTTACGTCCTTCACGCCCGATGATTCTGCCCTTCATCTCATCGTTCGGAAGCGCAACGACCGACACGGTGGACTCGGCGACATGGTCTGCCGCACAGCGCTGAATTGCACCTGTAATGATTTCTTTTGCTTTGCGATCGCCGGTTTCGCGCGCCTCGCTTTCAATATCACGAATCAGGATGGCAGCTTCGGTTCGAATTTCCTTCTCTACATTATTGAGCAGGATCTGTTTGGCTTCATCCTTGGTGTAGCCGGAGATTTTTTCCAATTCTTCATTCTGCCGTTGGAGTTGCTCTTCAAGCTGCATTTCCTTTGCGATAATGGTCTTTTCCTTACGGCTGATGTTTTCTTCTTTTTGTTCGATATTCTCGATTTTTTTATCGATTGTTTCTTCTTTTTGGATGAGGCGTCGTTCTGCTTTTTGAATCTCTGCGCGACGATCACGAATCTCCGCATCTGTCTCTTTTTTGATGCGATGCGCTTCTTCTTTTGCATCGATGATCTGTTCTTTTTTTAATGCCCCCACCTGACGCTCTGCATCAGAAATCATATTTTTTGCGGTCTGTTCGGCATTTCCAATCATCTTTTCGCTATGCGATTTCTGAAAGATGACTCCCACAAAACCGCCGACAATCAAACAAACGATGCCAACCAAAAGATAGTATACAATTGTCATTCCAATAATCCCTTCCGGATATTTATTCCCATCCCTGCCGACGGCATCCTAATTATGCAATCAATCTTTTTGGGATACGCACTGTTATAATAATTCCCAGAAATGTCCCCTTCAAAGCCTGATTGTATTATAATGTTTTTGTTTGAATATTGTCAATCTGCGGTGATAGACACAGAAGTCTCATTCGCACTTAAGGAATCGTATAATGCAAAAATTTATTACATTCATCAGACGTGTAGATCTTCTCCTAGTTTTCGTTCCCATGATTCTGGGCATTGTTAGCGTGCTTATCATTGGGAGCATCATGGATAGCTACACATCACGAACGGTACTCGTGCAAATTCTGGCCTTTGGACTCGGGGCTGCCGTCATGATCGTCACGGCACTCATCGACACGGAGTATTTCGACAAACTCTATCCCTATCACGTTTTTTACGGTCTTTCGCTCGTGATACAGGCAACGGTCTTTCTGCCGGGAATTGGTCTGGAAGCGTTCGGTTCGCGCGCTTGGATCGACCTGGGTGTGACAACGATGCAACCGTCGGAGCTTGTGAAAATTACCTTTGTGCTTGCCTTTTCCGGATATCTTGCACGCAATCGCGAAACCCTTATGACCTTCAAAGGCTTCCTGTTCGCCTTTGCTTATGCCGTTCCAATCATCGGATTCGTTGCCTACATTGATATGGGTGCGGGCATTATTCTCGGTGTGATGTTTGTTGGCATGATTTTCGCCGCAGGCATAAAATCCGCGATCTTCGTGCGTCTCGCCGTTGCGTTTTTCGTTTCCATTCCTATTATATATCGCTTCCTGGCCCCGCATCAAAAGGAAAGGTTTGCCGCATTTTTGCACCCAAACGACACGGAAATTGATGCGACCTACCAAGTGCTGCAATCTAAAATTGCAATCGGCACCAGCGGGTTTTTTGGGAAAGGGCTTGGGCAAGGCACGGTGAAAGAATCCGGATTTCTCCCGGTTCAAGAATCGGACTTCATCTTTTCGATTATTTGTGAGGAGCTCGGCTTTGTCGGTGGCGCAGGTGTGATCCTCTTATTCGCTGTATTTTTATTCCGCATCTATCGCATCATCACGCAATCTCATGATGTCTATGCGGCATTGATCTGTGTCGGCTTTCTTTCGATGTTCGGATTCCAGATTTTCGAAAACATCGGCATGACCATGGGCATTATGCCCATCACGGGAATCACCCTGCCGTTTCTTTCGGCCGGCGGTTCTTCCGTTGTTGCGAACTTTATTGCTATCGGTATCGTTCTCGGCATCGCATTCCGAAGTCGGATTCGCTCTTACAAGAACATTGATACGGATGTCATGGCCAGTCTTGTGTAACTTAGTAATAGTCTTGTTTAGTAGCCAATCAGCCGATCCGCAATCTTATTGAAATTTCGCGTAATGTAGCTGTCCCCTTGAAAAACGATGGGAGAGCCGCAATTTGCCGCCAAATGAATGCTGTCATCGTATTGAATGATGCCCAGAAGCGGAACCTTCATGATGCTTGTGATGGTCTCAACACTTGGCAAACGCCCGCTTGCCAAAAAGACCTTATTGACTTTATTGACGATGTAAACGCGATCTTTCACCCCGAAACGCCGCAGCGTTTGCTCCACCATGTCTGCATCGCGCAGGGAGACGTATTCGGGCGTCGCGACCATCACCGCCAAATCCACACCCGTGGAGGCAATGCGCAGCTCTTCGTTCACACCTGCCGGTCCGTCAACGATGATGATGTCGAAACGTTCGCGAAGTTGATCGTATAAGGATTTTACGTCTTCCGGTTTTGCTTTGAATTTCTCCCGTTTTTGCGTCGTTGCAAGCAGATAAAGATTCTGGAAGCGCCGATCCCGAACCATGGCCTTCTTTATGCTGACGACTTGGTCCAGCACATCGGCAACATCGAAGATGACTTTGTTTTCAAGCCCCATATAGATGTCTAAGTTTCTCAGTCCGATGTTCATGTCCACCAAAACGACCTTAAGCCCTCTTTCCGCATAGGTCGCACCGAGATTAGACGCAAACACCGACTTTCCTACCCCGCCCTTTCCGGACGCTACAAAAACGACCCTGCTCATCCATTTGCCTCATTTCCGGAATTCTGCCACGCGGCTACTGCCGCTTCAAAACTCGTATTTGCCCGATTGTCTTGCGTAAAAAATGTACGATAATCTATGCTTTTTTCGATTTGGGCGTCTGCTGCTTGGTTTTCGAAATACTGCAAAATCACATCGCGCACGACAGGTTCTGCATTCAAAGACTCCGTTCCCTGTACCAACAAACATACCACCGCAATCTGCGGATCTTCCGCCGGAGCCAGACCGACAACCCAGGCAAAATTATCGTATTTTCCTTTATAGATATCGATGCGTTCGGTGTCGAAACCGCGTCCCGAGAGGTTTACAACCGCTTTGCGCACAGCCGTATTGGGATTCGAATATTCTTCCGGGTACTCTTTCATGAGCCTCTGCATCTCAGCTTGCACCTGTTCCCAGGTGAGCGCGGGATTGATGCTCGAAAGATGCGCCTGTACATAAGCAACTTCATCCGGAGGATTGATGTAGCCATCGCGTTCCGCCGTTCCGGTCTTGCCCGCCACACTTATGGGAAGCCCCGACAAACCGCGCGTCAACGTTCCGCGTGATCCGGCGACTGCCAGGCGCATGCCCTCCAGAACATCACGCAGATACTGCGGGTTGGAAACGTCAACAGGTACACCGGACGATCTTGGCACCGCGCCCTGCCCCTCGACTGCCTTAATCAGGCTGAGCGAATTTCGCGTACCCCCATTTCCGAGTGTCGCAATATAATTGGCCATCTGGAGTGGCGTAAAGGCGTTCTCACCTTGTCCGATGGCGATGTTGAAGGTGTCGCCTTCTGTCCATTCGGCAAAATTGTAATACGTGTATTTGCAGTTTTCTGCCAGTGCATCGATCTCCTCGTCTTTGATGCCCAAGGTCTTCATGCGACTTGCAATGTCTTCCAGGCTCGGGTTTTCTTTCGTCCAAGAAACGATGGTCTCTATGCTTTTGTCCAGTGCCTCCTCATCCTGCAAAAACGAATCTTTGAACAGGTACTCTGCCTGCGAATAAAGGTATAGGCTGAGCAGCGCTTCCGTGTTTTCCAATTTCGTCTGTGATGTCGCCGGCGAAGCGACCGTCTCGGGAAGTTCGATTCCCGTGGGAAGTCCCAACCCGAACTGTCTCGCATAATCGGTAATTTTATCGATGCTGATGTTGGCGGCATATCCGAGATCGAGCTTGTTTTCGTTCCAGTCTCTGCCACTCGCGACATCAAAGAAATAGTAGTTACAGGAAACCTCAAGTGCCGAATAGAGGTTGACAGAGCCATGCGTTCCGCCTCCGACCGTCCACGCCATACAGCTATAAATATGATCCGCGTATTCAATCTTTCCGCCGTCATAGAGCATACGATTCGGATCCAGTCCGGATTCAAGTGCGGTAACACCGGTAATCGGCTTGAAGGTAGAACCCGGCTGCACGGCAGTGAGCGTGGCAATGTTATAGAGCGGACGGGGCGAAAGCGGGTCTCTGGGATTTTCCGCCTGCAGTGTCGCCCATTTTTCATCGCTGATGCCCTGCGCAAAATCGTTCGGATCGAAATCCGGATAACTTGCGATGGCGAGTGGTTCCCCCGTCTTAATATCGATGGCAACCACCGCACCCGATCGGCAATTTGGCGCAGGATAAGCCGAATAATAGCTATACGAACCAAACTTGCTATTGTAGGTTCCGACACCCGACGACAGATTTTGAATGTTCTGCGCGAGTGCGTCTTCCGCAACCTCCTGTAATCGAATATCGAGCGTGAGCACGATGTCTTTTCCGGCTTCGGGCTCCGTCGCATCGTTAAACGTATACATGACTTCGCCATAGGAGTTGACCTGAATTTTCTTTACGCCATCCTTCCCATGCAGAACGCCTTCTTTGATCAATTCAATGCCGTCCAGTCCGACAAAAGCACTCGGCTTGTATCCCTTCTCCACGATGTATTCTTCTTCGTTTTCGGATGAAATGCGTCCGAGATAACCGATCACATGGCTTGCCCGTCTGCCTTGCGGATAATAGCGAACCGACTCGGTCGAAGTGGTGACACCCGGCATATCTTGCAGCTTTTCTTCGATCTCCACAACCGCTTCCTTGGTCAGTCCCCCGGCAACCCGCACGGGCAAATAGCGATAGTAGCCAAGCTCCGTAAGATTGTAACGAACCACCAAGATTTTACGCGCCTCTTCGTCGCTGAGACTCTCGTCCAGACTGTAGTATTTGCGCAGCTCTCCAAAGGCTTTCTGCGCAGTGGGCGCCTTCCCCAATTGATATTTCTCGAAGAAATTAATCTTTGCGCGTTCCTGCGTAAATTCCATATTTTCAGGAAGAATCGGCGGGTAGACACCCTGCTCGATCAAGAGTGCCTG
>JAITTH010000034.1 GCA_031287295.1 Eubacteriales Family XIII. Incertae Sedis bacterium | reverse complement strand
ATTACTTGCAAAATATGATTTCCGGTTGTCAAAAAACTTCGGACAAAACTTCCTTACAGATAAGAACATCATCGACAAAATTATTTGTGCTGCGGAACTAACCGCAGAGGACACCGTATTGGAAATTGGTTCGGGATTTGGTGCGCTTACAGGTCTTCTTGCACAGAACGCCGGGCACGTCATTGCCGTCGAGATTGACAAACGTGCGGTGGAAGTATTACAAGAAGTGTTGGCAGACGCGGAAAACACACAAATTGTATGCTGCGATTTTATGAAATACGACTTGGCGCAACTCCCTCGGCAGATAAAAGTAATCGGAAACCTGCCCTATTATATTACGACGCCGATTCTTATGAAAATGCTTGAAAACGATGTCCTGCCGGAACGAATGATTTTTATGATGCAAAAGGAAGTTGCCAAACGCATCACGTCTCCCGCCGGTTGTAGAGAATATGGTGCGGTATCCGTTTCGGTGCAATATTATGCCGATGCGGAATATTTGATGGATGTAAGCCGGGAGGTTTTTTATCCGAAACCGAATGTAGATTCAGCGGTGTTAAGACTTACTCCAAAAGTCGATGCAAAACGACCGATTGACCCTGCACTCATGTTCTCCCTTGTGAAAGCCGGATTTGGACAAAGACGAAAAATGTTACAAAATGCGTTTAAAACGTTGGACTTTTCAGCAGAAGAAATCGACAGTGCTTTTCGAACATCCGGACTCGACTCGAATGCTCGGGCAGAAACGCTTTCTGTGGAAAATTTCATTGACCTGGCAGATGCTTTTTATCATGAGGCGAATGGACGTGGCGCACAAAGGGAACAGATAAAATAATGGAAAAAGAGAAAAACAAAAAAACGAAAGAAGAGCGTAAAGAAGCACACAAGAAGAAGCGGGAAGCGCGAAAGGCGCGAACGCCCGAAGAGAAATATGGGAAATTTGTTTTCCTCTACACGATTGTTCATAAAGTGATTGACAATCGAGTATTCCGTAGTCCGCTTGCCCAAGCATGCATGGTTGCTTTTTTCTTGCTTCTTGTCATAGAGGGATTCGAATATAAAAATCCGGTAGGAGGGTTCCTGTTCCTCTTCAAGAATCCGTTTGCATTTTTATTGAACATGCTTACGATTTTCACAACATTAACGATTGCGTGGCTGTTTCGGCGTAAAGGGTTTGTCTACGTCATCATCAGCGTCGTTTGGCTTGCACTTGGCATTACAAATGGGGTTGTTCTCATGAATCGAATGACGCCATTTACGACAGCAGATCTTCAGATTCTCGATATGGGCATAGACATTCTGCCGACATACTTTTCAAGAGGGCAGATGGTCTTTCTTGTCGCTGCAATCGTATTCGTTCTTGCTCTTTTTGTTCTGTTTTTTATCTTTGGACCGAAAAAAAAGGAACGTCCAAATTACAAAAGAGTTCTTCCTGTGGTGCTTTTGTCTTTTGTGATTTTGTTTGGAGGCTGGCAAATTGGGACAAAAAGCGGAGCATTGGCAACCTATTTTGAAAATCTTTGGGATGCCTATTACGCATATGGTGTGCCCTATTGTTTTATCAGCACATGGATAAATACCGGTGTATCCAAACCAAAAGGATACTCAGAAGAAATGGTAGAACAGGTTTTTGAGGAAGGTGCGCTTTCGACCATGTCGTCCAAAGAGGGGAAAACAGCGGACGATTATCCGAACATTGTCTTCCTGCAATTGGAGTCTTTCATCGATCCGTCCGAAGTAAAAACGTTAGAGTTCTCCGGAGATGCGGTTCCGTTTTACCGATCATTAAAAGAAGAATACTCGTCCGGATATTTGCAAGTACCGGTTGTAGGTGGTGGTACCTCGAACACAGAATTCGAAGTCATGAGTGGCATGAGCTTGCATTTTTTTGGTCCGGGAGAATATCCGTACAAAACGATTTTACAAGAGCATACCTGCGAAACGATGGCTTACAATGTGAAGCGATTTGGATTTGCGACGCACGCAATTCATAACCATAGAGGCGTGTTCTATAACAGAAACCTAGTCTTTAAAAATCTCGGTTTTGACGATTTCACATCACTGGAATATATGAACTATGTTTCGAAAACGCCCAAGAATTTTGCCCGGGATGATGTACTCATCGGAGAGATTTTGGGCGCGATGGAAGCAACCGAAACCAAAGACTATGTCTATGCCATCTCCGTACAAGGACATGGCAAATATCCTTCCACAAAGACAATAGAGCATCCGAAATTTACTGTGAAAAGCGAAATGACAGAAGAACAACGGTATGGGTGGGAGTACTATTTAGAACAGATTTCGGAAATGGACGATTTCTTGCGTCAGCTCACCGAAGAGTTGGAAAACTACGACGAAGACATCGTTCTGGTGCTGTATGGAGATCATCTTCCCGTCCTCGATTTAATGGGAGACCAGATGAAAGCAGGGACGACCTACAAAACACAGTACGTCATTTGGTCAAATTACGATCTTAAAAAAGACGACAAAGATCTTGCGGCGTATCAACTTTCTGCGGAAGTGCAAAAACGCATTGGGATGCGAGAAGGTACGCTTACCGTATATCACCAAGACGAGCAAGAATCCACAGATTACCTTGAAAACTTGCACCTTCTACAGTATGATATGCTATACGGGAAAGAATATATTTATGCTGGGAAATCTCCGTTTGAACCCACAGCGATGAAGATGGATTATCAGCCTATTGTCATCAATGAGGTTGTCAAAGTGGGGAGTCAATATTATATAAAAGGCGAAGGCTTTACACCGTTCAGCAAGGTTTCGTTGGATGGTAAAATTTTGGATACACGTTATATGAGTCCGGATGTCCTCAAATTGATGGAAGCGGTGTCTCCTTTAGACGCCGACAAAATGAAAGTGAGTCAAGTAGAGAAATACGACGCCGTTTTATCGACCACGGAGTAAAAAATTGATCAGGTTCACAAAGTATCATGGTTGCGGCAATGATTTTGTCATTGTCGAAGAAAAGGACGTGGCTGCATTTTCGGATGACTTCCCCGAACTGGCGAGAAGCATGTGCTCTCGAAGGATTGGCATCGGTGCAGACGGTCTCATTATTGTTCGCGAAAATCCGTTGGAGATGATGATCTACAACAGCGACGGAAGTCGTGCTCCAATGTGTGGAAACGGAATTCGTTGCTTTGCGCAGTATTGCTTGTTGGAAGGAATTGTTCCAATCACAGAAGCAAAATTTGCAGTGGAGACCTTAGCGGGACAGATGCAGGTGCAAGTGCTTTCGAGAGATCCTTTTTTGGTTGAGATTGAAGTTGGAGAGCCGATCTGGACCGCCGCTGCCGTTGGAATCGATACCACAAAGTATGCGGAACAAGTGGATGTGTCCCAGCCATTTTTGCAAAAGCAAATGGAAGTTTTGGGAAGAACGATTTCGGTAAGCAGCCTCTTTATCGGAACCATTCACACCGTCATTTGGGTTGGAGAAAAGGGCTCCCTCGGTGTGGAATCTTTGGCGAAGAATCCTATCTGGACAAAGACTTCAGCTGTTGATTTTGATGTCGATGAAGAAGTCATTCGTTTGGGACGTGAACTTTCAAATTCTCCTGTTTTTGGGGAGAAGA
The DNA here is from genome assembly GCA_031287295.1 of Eubacteriales Family XIII. Incertae Sedis bacterium. Lineage (GTDB taxonomy): Bacteria > Bacillota > Clostridia > Peptostreptococcales > Anaerovoracaceae > JAISTV01. The sequence continues at coordinate 4,940 of JAITTH010000034.1, read as the reverse complement.
CGAATGTAAATTTTGCGCAAGTTCTGGATGCGAATACGGTTCGCCTCATAACCTACGAAAGAGGTGCCGGGCTTACAGCAGCTTGTGGCACCGGTGCTTGTGCCGTATTGGCACTTGGTCTTCGAGAAGGGAAATTGAACAGCCGATGCGAAATCCTTTTGCCCTACGGCACATTACAAATTCGGCAAGAAGAGGGACGTATTTATATGGCCGGACCTTCAGAAAAAATCATGCAAGGTAATTATTTTGTGGCAGAACAGAAAGGGCAAAGTCATGGACGCACGTGAAATTATTAAGTTTATCAGTGAGTCAAAGAAGAAGACGCCGGTGAAGGTGTATCTAAGAGCAAAAGAAAAAATTGCCTTTGATGAGTGCAAAGTCTTTGGGGTTGGCGATAGCATCGTCTTTGGCGAATGGGCAGATATCGAACCTGTGCTTTTGGCAAATGCGGAGATCATTGAAGATATTGTTGTGGAAAACGAAATGCGCAATTCCGCCATTCCGTTGCTCGATCTAAAAAAGATCAACGCACGGATTGAACCGGGTGCAGTGATTCGCGATCAGGTTCAAATTGGCGACGGTGCAGTCATTATGATGGGGGCCGTGATTAACATTGGTGCCGTAATTGGGGAGGGAACCATGATTGATATGGGTGCAATCCTCGGTGGGCGCGCTACGGTTGGGTCTCATTGTCATATCGGTGCCGGTGCGGTTCTTGCCGGCGTTATCGAGCCACCAAGTGCTGTCCCCGTTGTTGTTGAGGATGGCGCATTAATCGGTGCAAATGCCGTTGTTTTGGAAGGGGTTCGAGTCGGCGCACGTGCTGTGGTTGCGGCAGGTGCCGTCGTGATTGAAGATGTGCCGGAGGCAACCGTTGTTGCGGGTGTTCCGGCAAAAATCATTAAAAAAAGAGAAGAAACAGCAGAAAGTAAGATAGAGATCATCGAAGCGTTACGTGCACTGTAGGGTGGCGGCTGAAAGGAAATTTCATGAATTACATAAGCACGCGCGGATATTCGGCGAAGACAAACAGTGCGCAGGCGATTATCAGAGGTCTTGCACCAGACAGAGGATTGTTTGTGCCTGAGGAAATTCCTCCATTGGGGATCTTTCCGGAAGATTTGAAAGACGCAACATTCAAAGGAATCGCGGGGAAGGTCCTCAGTAAATTTTTGAATGACTTTGACGTTGACGAAATTGTTCGTTGTGTGAATGGTGCCTACGACGAGAAATATGATTCGAAGGACATCGTTCCCCTGGTGGCAACCCGAAGTGCTTTTTTCTTGGAATTGTACCATGGGCGAACGGCAGCGTTTAAAGATATTGCCTTGTCGATTTTGCCCTATCTTCTCATTTCGGCGATCCGAAAAGAGAAAGAAGAGAAAAAAATTGTGATTCTCACCGCAACGTCGGGCGATACGGGAAAGGCGGCGCTCGAAGGGTTTTCGGGCGTGTCGGGAACGGAGATTATCGTTTTCTACCCGAAAGATGGTGTGAGTGAAATCCAAAAAAGGCAAATGACCACGCAGCGAGGCAGTAATGTGCATGTCTATGCCATCGAAGGGAATTTTGATGTTGCACAGGCAGGGGTGAAAGGCATTTTCGCAAATGAAGAATTTGCGCATTGGCTTGACGAGCGGGGATACAAGCTTTCTTCCGCGAATTCCATTAACATTGGAAGACTCGTTCCTCAAATTTCATATTATGTTTATGCCTATACGAGACTCATTCGGACAGAGCGTATCCGTGCAGGCGAACCCATTAATGTGGTGGTTCCAACAGGCAATTTCGGAAACATTCTCGCAGCTTATTACGCAAAACAAATGGGCGTTCCCATTGCGAAATTTATCTGTGCATCCAATGAAAATAATGTTCTTACCGAATTTATTAACACCGGTGTCTATAATGCAAAGCGGGAATTTTTCCTTACCACCTCTCCGTCCATGGACATTCTGGTCTCAAGCAATTTGGAACGATTACTCTGGCATCTTTCCGGAGGAAATAGTGCGGAAACTTCGGGATACATGAAGGTGTTGGAAGCAACGGGAAAATATGCGGTAGGTGCGCGCATTCGCGATGGGCTCAAAGACTTTTACGGGGGCTATGCGCCTATGCGTATCGTACACGCTTATATCCGGGAGCTTTGGGAAAAAGAGAAATACCTGATGGATACGCATACAGCAGTCGGATATGCCGTATATATGAAATATCGCGAACAAACCGGAGATAGCACGCCAACCGTGATTGCGTCAACAGCGAGTGCTTATAAATTTGCAAGCAGTGTTTCACAAAGTCTGGGATTGCCTGAACCGCCGGATGGATTTGCTGCCATTGATGCACTATCTGCGGCAACGGAGGTGCGAATCCCCGATGGATTGAAAAACTTGCAGATGCGCCGTGTTATCCATACAGAGACCATCACTGCCGCAGACATGATTTCCACGATAGCGAAAATTTTTGCATGACTATAGATTTTCGCATAGGGATGTGCTAAACTATCGCTTGCGTCTGTGCGCAGAACTGTGGTACATACAAAAGAATACCAAAGCATGGAGAAGTCGCCTAGTCCGGCCGAGGGCGCATGATTGGAAATCATGTAAACCGCAAGGTTTCCGGGGTTCGAATCCCCGCTTCTCCGCCACAGTCTGTCCGAAAAGTGTTGAAATATCAACACTTTTCGTGCATTGGCAGAAGAGGGATTCGAACCCGAAAGGGCGTGAGTGTCTGGCAGACACTCACGGGTCGAGCACGCAGAGCGAGCGCAGACCGGCGGATTTGCAGAGCAAAGCAGCAAAATCCCCGCTTCTCCGCCAACGGCAAAGTACCCATGGGGGTGCTTTGTTGCTTTTAAGGATGATAAAATGCCTGTAATCGGAGTCGTCGAAGACGATATAAACTTCAACCAAGCCCTTTCGCTCTTCCTCACAAAAGAGGGGTATGAGATCATTTCTGCAACTTCACTTCAAGAAGGTCGCTCCTTGATTTCTCAAAATCCTGATTTGCTATTGATTGATATTGGATTGCCTGATGGAGAAGGTTTCGATTTGTGTGCAGAGGCTCATAATTCCATCGGAATACCAAGCATTTTTTTAACGGCAAGGGACGAAGAATCGGATATGCTGCGTGCTTTTGATACAGGTTGCGATGATTATGTTGTGAAACCATTTCCGATGCAGGTATTGCTGAAACGAATTGAGGCAGTGCTGCGTAGAAACTCGGAAAAGCCAGACAGCAAAAACATTTTTGTTTATCATAATTTGAACGTGGATTTCCTGCTCAATCAAGTCAGCATTGGCGGTGAAATCGTTCGGTTGACCGCAAAGGAATATAAGTTACTTGTCTACTTGATTGAAAATAGAGGTCGCGTCGTTACAAAAGACCAAATACTCGATGCGCTTTGGGATGCTGAAGGGAACTTCGTGGAAGCGAATACACTTAATGTTACGATCAATCGACTGCGGAAAAAAATTGAGATTGATCCGGCATGCCCAATTTACATTCGTAATGTCTTCGGTTTGGGATATACCTTTGGGGAATAAGAGACGATGAACTTTTGGTTGCTGATCGGTATTGGAGTTGGAATTGTAATCGCTGCGATTGCAATTTTTCTGTATTATCAGCAAAGACGAAAATACGAACAGGTGCTGGAACACATCTCATGTGAGATGGAACGACTCATTGCAGAGAAGCTTGTTATCAGCGATCGAGAGGTTTCCGATTCTCTTCCATCGAAAGTCGAACATCAACTAATTCGACTGCAAACCTTAGTCACCGCAACAAGAGAACAGGCAGTCCGTGATAAGAATGAAATCAGAAACCTAATCGTTGATATTGCACATCAGCTCCGCATGCCGCTCGCAAACATTGAAACGTACACTGAACTTTTGCGGAAGAAAGAGCTTACAGATATCGAAAAGGAAACATCCCTTCTTGCAATTGAGGAGTCGTGGCACAGTTTACATTTCCTAATCGAGAGTTTCATCAAAATGGCTCGGTTGGATAATGCGATTATCCAAATCCACATGATTCCCTGCGACTTACGTGAAACTTGCATGAGCGCCATATTGCGAGCTGAAAAACGAGCATTGGAAAAAAATATCTATATTGAGTTGGATTGTCCTGCAGCACTTGTCATTCCCCACGACAAAAATTGGCTCGGTGAAGCTCTGTTCAATTTAATAGATAACAGTATCAAGTATTCTTCTTGTGATTCAAGAATTAAAATCTCTGTTGAACAGAATGAAATGTTTACAGAAATCCAAATTAGAGACTGGGGAATCGGGGTCGTAAAAAACGAAGAAAATGATATTTTCAAGCGCTTTTACAGAGGCAGTAATGTAACGACACAAGAAGGCTTCGGTATTGGGCTATACCTATCAAAACAAATCGTGGAACAGCAGCATGGCTTTATCCGTGTGAAGCGCAAGAACTGCGGTACAGTGTTTTCGATTTTTTTACAGCCTATTTCTGTTTTGTAATTAGATTGTTATTTTTGCTATGTATACTTCAAACCATCGGAAATATTTTTGTATTGCATTGCAAATGGAAAATCAAAGGAGAAGTATATGGCGATCTTACAAACACATAAAGTGAAAAAAATATATGGTGAGGGCGACACAGCGGTATTTGCCTTGAACGGCGTTAATATTTCAATCGAAGAAGGGGAAGTCGTTGCCATCGTTGGAACATCGGGTAGCGGAAAGACGACACTGCTCAACATGATCGGTGGCCTTGATACACCAACCGAAGGTGAGGTTGTTGTTCGTGACTTCAATTTGTCAAAAATGAAAGACGAAGCGCTCACAGTATTCCGTCGCAGAAATGTCGGATTTGTTTTCCAAAACTACAATCTGCTGCCCCTGCTTAACGCTTACGAAAATATCATACTTCCGCTTCAGCTTGATGGCAAATCCGTAGATTCGGAACTCATAGAGGAACTA
>JAITTH010000106.1 GCA_031287295.1 Eubacteriales Family XIII. Incertae Sedis bacterium | reverse complement strand
TGTTCCAGAAATCCTTAATGTTGACGCTAAGAAACGGCTTGTTGAAATTCACCGGTATTTCGAAGCCCATAAGCCCTGCCGTTCCAATCGCAAACAAACTATATCCCGCAAAGTCAAAGAAGAGGTATAGGCTGTATACGTACATATATAGTATCAACCAAAGAATCGACACGCCTCCACCAAGCGCGTTATTACGCACGTAGAACAGCATAATTCCAAAAAGTGTGCCAAGAATAAACTTGTACAACAATCCGATGAAGATCAAATGCACACTTCGGAAGATCAGCGTGGTGGCTTCCCGGGGCAGACGAACCTTCGTTGATTCACCCAGGAAGTTGCGATACCGATCAATCGGACCGGAAGAAATGGTCGGGAAAAAGAGCAAGAATCGCAAATAGATTCTTATATTTAGGTCTTTGATGAGGGCGTCGCGTATCTCAATCAATACCTGAACGGAACGAAACGTCACATAGGAAATCCCCAGAAATCCAAAGAAGGACGTAAACTCCGGCAGATAAGGTGATCCTTTTACAATGATTAAGGGCAAAATAGCGAGAAAAATGACTGCAAAAAATACACTGCGTTCATTTGCTTTGGAACGATATCGCTTATACCATTTCGCCAGAATCGCCTGCCATATTGTGAACGCAATCAGTGCAACCCCCTGTGGCCATGACTCACCGCTGAAGCACAACAAAAGAAATGCCACATTCAGAAAAATTTGATACGGCACGGCACGATGTCCTTTGATCAAACATATTGCCATTGGGATCATCGGCACCAAAAGGAGTAAAAAGTACCCCGGCGACTGATACGGAATTATCGGAAGTTGCATTTGTTAACTTCCTCCATCAACTTTTTGCGATTGACTTTTCCGTTCTGTGTGAGCGGTAAATGTTCGACAAAAACAAACTTCCGCGGGATCATATAATCCATGACACGTCCACGCATTTGTGACCGAATCGCCTTTGTGCGGGCTAAGGAATCCTGGGGAAGATCCTCTGAGGCAACAATAAATGCTGTCAAACTCTGGACCTTGCCGTCTTGATAAACAGCAACGGTTGCCGCCGCATTTACCGATGGCAACTCGTTTAAATAATGGTCCACATCTTCGAGCTCAATGCGGTACCCATTCAGCTTGATTTGAAAATCTAAGCGTCCTTTAAAATAGAGGTTCCCGTCACTTCCGAAGTTTCCGGCATCTCCGGTTCGATACGCCGGAAACCCTTCATATTCGAAAAAAGCGGCATCTGTTGCTTCAGGATTGTTTAAATAGCCATTGGCGACCGAACTTCCAACGATGGCGATTTCTCCGATGTCTCCTTCTGCACAAGGCAAATCGTCTTCCCCCAGAATGACCATTTTTGTTGCGCGCTTGGGGCGGCCAACCGGCAGTCGATTTTCCTCTTTGAGCAACTCTGGCGTGATGAGGACTTCCGTGACCGCAACCGTCGCTTCTGTCGGACCATATAGATTATAGATCTTCGCGCTTGGAAATCTCTCCGTCAATTTCAGAGCGGTGCTGCGGAGCAACTCTTCGCCGCAAAACAGAAAATGTCGAATCTCCGGATTGCTCTCTTCGGAAAATTCTTCGTTCAGCAGGCACAGATCGACAAAAGACGGTGTCGAAACCCATATTTCGACGCCGAGTTTCGGCAGGCAGGCATACAGAGCCTGAAAATTATCTACGGTTTCTCGATGAATCGGGACCAAACTGCCGCCCGTTAACAGGGCAGGATACAAACTCATGACAGAAAGGTCGAAAGAAAACGGTGCCTGCAATAGCCATTTCGCGCCGTTGTTGATTCCGAAATCCATGCCGATCCAATCGGTAAAGGTAACAAGGTTGTCATGGCATATGCGAACCCCTTTTGGTGCCTTCTTCAAACCCCCGGTCGTCCCGGATGTGAAGATGGTATAAAAATCCTCTGAACCTCTGCAAGGCTTGGGCGAAATGGCACTCTTTTCGCTATTTTCGATGTCGTCTCCACGTCGAATGCTCGCAAGGAAGGGCGCCGAAATGATTTCCGGTAATTGCTCTTTGATGTCTGCATCCATATCGACCAAGGACGTACTTCCGCCTTCGAAAAGACAAATCGGTTTCGCAACACGAATAATTTCCAGTAGTCGCGATATCGGCGTATGTTTATCGATGGGAATATAGGGATGTCCGGTCTTAACACACGCGATGAAACACACAATCATTTGAAATTCCAGGCCACCAAAAACAAGTATCGGCTCCCGCCCGGAAAAGTGCGCACAAAGCCACTTTGCAACCCGGTCCGATTCCAAACTCAGAGTTCCATAGCTATAAAGGGCTTCTTCTGTTTCGTAGCAAACCCGCTCAGGATTTGCAAGTGCTAAATCATCAATCCGTTCAGAGATTGTTTCTGCTTCATACATCATATTATCTCATCCCTTTCCAAACACGACAGGGAACAACATAAGCCTATATCTCAAGTAGGCTGAATTTCAATGTAAATAACTTTATCGAGACTGAGGCGTTTTCCGAATTAAAACTCGTTATAGACAAAGTCATCCGAACCAATTTGTTTAAAATGATAAAGGTATATCAGGATAAACAAGATTCCGGTATATAAAAGGGTTCTACCCAAAAATAGCATGATTGCTTTGAAATTCGTGGAGTTCAAATATCGAAACATATTTTATATCCGCCCACCGCTACTTACCTATCGCTCCTATCAAACAAAAAACGCCACTGTGTGATCCATTCTTCCAACAATCTTCACACCGCGCGCCACCAGATCCGATTCATATTATTTACGAATTATACCATTGTATCATAAACTATCAAGATATGAAACAAAAGGCGATCTCCTATTTTTGAGACCGCCTTCTTGGATCATTTTTTGTTTTTCAGATTGAGTTTTATTTCGCTTTTTCAAAGATAAGTTTTGTTGCATCTTGTTCTAAAGTAAGCTTCCCGTCAGCGACACTTGCATCTTGATCGTCTCCGCTAAGCGTAAGCGTAACTGTTGTTGCATTCTTTGCTTTCCACGTACCGGATTGCGTTGAGCCCATTATATCGAGTGTAAATTTGCCATCATCGGAAATAACGATTTCTCCGGTGATGCCAAAATCTTCGACAGCCAAATCAACATCAGCTTGCACCATGCTCTTTAGTGTCCATGTTCCGACAAAATCCTTTTCATTACTTCCACAGGCGGAAAGAGCAAAAACGCCTACAAGCATCACAACGACAACCAAAACTGCTATTTTTTTTGTTTTCATTTTCTCTCTCCCAACACTTTTTTAATTCAAATGTCATACCAACTGATCTATTTTATCATAATAGACACTTTTTGTGAATGATTGCGGCGAATCCGCTCAACCTGTCTAAATCGACACGACACTCATTTCTCGAGCAAAGCTTCTTCACGTTTGAGGCTGAGCACCTCCGAAACGGTACAACCTTTTTTGCGAATCAAGCCCTGTGCATATTCCGCCACGTAGGTCCCTGCTGTGGACACGAGGATGAGGGTTACGTTCTTCCTCGGTGGAAGCCTGTCGATAATTGCATTGACGGCGGGCGCGGGATTTGCGTTCCAAATCGGTCCTGCGATTACGATATCTTCATATTCATCCCAGTCGATCTCCGGCATGATGATCTTCGACGCACGCCCCTTCTTTGCCTGATCTGTTCCGAAAAGCATCACGGAAACCGGATTGCGCCGCTTCGGCTCGACAACTTCATAAAGATCTGCCCCCACATCCTTCGCAAGCCATTTGCAATAGGTTCTTGTTGATCCGCCGTAAGAATAGTATAGAATTGCAATCGCCATATCTG
>JAITTH010000084.1 GCA_031287295.1 Eubacteriales Family XIII. Incertae Sedis bacterium | reverse complement strand
GGCTTCCGCAGATTCCAAAATGGGAAGACCAATGTTAAAGGCATTGCGATAAAAGATGCGCGCAAATGTCGGTGCGATGACGGCCTTCACACCGGAGACCTTCAATACCAACGGTGCGTGTTCTCGGGAAGAACCGGAGCCGAAATTTCTTCCGGCGACGACAATGTCTCCCTCCTTTACCGTTTTTGCAAAGCTTGTATCGATGTCTTCCATCGCGTGAGTTGCCAGCTCCTTTGGGTCTGCAATGTTCAGATAGCGTGCCGGAATGATGACATCCGTATCGACATTGTCTCCGTATTTAAAAGCTTTTCCCATAATATTTTCCTTCCTGAGTTTCTATGATCCGAGTTTTGCGGGATCGGTGAGTTTTCCCTTAATTGCAGAGGCTGCGGCAACAGCCGGGCTTGCCAGATAGATTTCAGATGTTATGTGTCCCATGCGACCCACGAAATTTCGATTTGTCGTAGAGACGGCTTTTTCTCCCGAGGCAAGAATGCCCATATGACCGCCAAGGCAAGGACCGCAGGTGGGGGTTGAAAAGACAGAACCGGATTTCACAAAAATTTCTGCGTAGCCGAGCTTTACGCAATCGAGGTAGATTTGCTGGGTTGCAGGAATGACGATACAACGTACGCCGGGCGCAACCTTCTTCCCTTTTAAAATTTTTGCTGCGATTGCCATGTCGTCCAGCCGTCCGTTTGTGCATGAGCCAATGACAACCTGATCGATCTTGATGTTACCGACTTTATCAATTGTCTTTGTGTTGTCCGGAAGATGTGGAAACGATATCGTAGGACGTATTTTCGACAGGTCGATTTGGAAGGTCTCTTCGTATTCGGCGTCTGCGTCTGCTGCGAAAACGCGGGAACGTTTCTTGATGGTCTTTGATTTGTGAGCCTTCATATATTCTCGAGTGCGTTCATCGACCTCGAATATTCCGTTTTTCGCACCGGCTTCAATCGCCATATTTGCCATGGTAAAGCGGTCGTCCATGGTGAGATATTTCAGTCCGCTTCCCGTGAATTCCATCGACTTGTAAAGCGCTCCGTCCACGCCGATTTTTCCGATAATGTGCAGAATGATGTCCTTTCCGCTTATCCACTTATCCGGCTTCCCTATAAGTTCGAATCGAATTGCGGAAGGAACGCGAAACCAAGCCTTGCCGGTTGCCATACCCGCCGCCATGTCTGTGGAGCCGATTCCGGTTGAAAAAGCACCGAGTGCACCGTAGGTACAGGTATGCGAATCTGCACCGATCACAACATCTCCGGCAACAACAAGACCTTTCTCCGGAAGCAATGCGTGCTCGATGCCCATTTCTCCGACCTCAAAATAGTTTACAATCTTTTGTGCCTTCGCAAATTCACGCAGTTCTTTTGCCTGTTCCGCTGCCTTAATGTCTTTATTCGGGGTAAAATGATCCGGAACGAGCGCAATCTTTTCCGGATCGAAAACGCGTTTGCGGTTCATCTTTTCAAATTCTCGAATGGCAACAGGGCCCGTGATGTCATTTGCAAGCACCATGTCCAAATCCGCTTCGATGAATTGTCCGGGGCTCACAGCCTTCACTCCGACATGAGCTGCCAGAATTTTTTGAGTCATCGTCATTTTCATATTTTATTCCCTTTCTGCATAAAACATTTTATTTACCGCATTGATGTAAGCCATGACGCTCGCCTCGACAACGTCTGTGGACAAACCTCTCCCGGTATAGGTGACATTCTCTTCGGTTCGAATGTGTACGAGGGCATCTCCCTGCGCATCTTCACCTTCTGTCACCGCATTGATTTTAAAATCTTCCAGTACGAGCGTGCGCCCGATAATTTTGTTGATTGTGTTAAAAGCGGCACTTAAGGGTCCACTGCCCATGGCCATACGTTCCGTCAATTTTGCCCCTTTTGAGAGGGAAACCGCCGCTGTTGCGGAGATCGATGTTCCACAGTTTATAACAAAGCGTTCCAATTTGAATGTGCGAGGCACTTGGACGGATTCTTTTGCGATAATTGCTTCAATATCCATATCATAGACTTGTTTCTTTTTGTCCGCAAGCAATTTGAACTTTTCGAAAGCAACAGCCAGTTCGTCGTCGGAGAGATCGTAGCCAAGTGTTTTGAGGCGCTCCTGGAATGCGTGCTTCCCGGAATGTTTGCCGAGGACAAGATTGTTCTTCGTCAGACCAACGGATTCCGGCGTCATAATTTCATAGGTTTCGGCATTTGCCAAAACGCCATGCTGGTGAATTCCGGATTCGTGTGCAAATGCGTTTTGTCCAACGATGGCTTTGTTCGCCTGCACTTTCATCCCTGTGATACGAGAGAGTAGATTTGAAGAGCGCATGATTTCCGTCGTGTTCAGTTTTGTTTCCGCGCCAAAGACGTCTTTCCTGACGTGAAGTGCCATGATGAGCTCTTCCATCGCAGCATTTCCGGCACGTTCACCGATGCCATTTACGGTGCATTCGATTTGAGTTGCGCCGCCACGGACACATTCGAGGCTGTTTGCTGTCGCCAACCCCAATTCGTTAAGACAATGGCAGGATGCGGTAACATGATTCAAACTCGGTGCTTTCTCATGCATTTCTTTAAAGAAGCTGTAGCTTTCCGAGGGCGTGGAATAGCCGACCGTATCCGGAAGATTGACGGTTCCCGCACCTGCGGAAATAACGCCTTCGATTACTTTCGCCAAAAATACACGATCACTACGCGTTGCATCCTCTGCAGAGAACTCCACGTCCGGGCAAAGCTGTCGAGCATAGCGGGTCATTTCAATTGCCTGTGCCAAAACCTGCTCTTCGGTCATCTTTAGTTTGTATTGCATGTGCAGTGGAGATGTTGCAAGAAACAGGTGAATTCGCGGAGCTTCAGCACCTTTTACCGCTTCCCATGCACGATCGATGTCTTGTTTGGTTGCTCTTGCCAAGCTGGCAACCACGCATTCTTTTAAGGTCTCGGCAAGGGTCTTTACGGAGAGAAAATCGCCGGGAGAAGAGATGGCAAATCCCGCCTCAATGATGTCAACGCCCATACGTTCGAGCTGTTTGCCCATTTCGATTTTTTCTCTCAAATTCATACTGAAGCCCGGAGATTGTTCTCCGTCCCGCAAAGTTGTATCAAAAATTTTGATATGCTTACCCTTCATTTCACTCCTCCTGCTCTCCTTTTCCAATTGCTTCAGGATGCGATAAAAAATCCCCGAAGCTCGATGCTTCAGGGACGAAATAATTTCCGCGGTACCACCCTGTTTACCGGCATAGACCGGTCACTCAATAGAATTCAAACAAATTCTTGGCTTTGATAACGGCGCCTTCCCGAGTTGTCTTATTCTCGACAGTTTGTTGTCGATTTCAGAAAACTTGCTCCGGAGCGAGACACCTTTTTCCCTGCGTATCGGCTTGCAGCAACCGCCGACTCTCTGAACGCTTTCTCGAAAGGATAGACTCCATCATCGCATTTTCACTATATTTTTCTATTGTAAACCCGATTGAAAACCATGTCAACCGGTCGCGTTGTCTCGAAAAAAAGACCTATTCCGATGATTAAAACTCTTCTATTATGAAACTTTTCCATGGGATAATTCCATTCAACCTGATATACTATAGGAATCATGAAGACGAAATACATTCGCTTATTACAATGGTTGTTACCAATCGTCAGCCTGCTTCTTGTTTTTTACATTGGAAACTATACACTATTTATGGTTGTTTATTTTGCAATGTTTGTTCTATGTTCGATTCGGGTTTTGCAAAGTGTCGGCAGACAGAGTCAGAAAATTCTGGTGGTCATTGGGTTTCTTACCGTAATGATTTTTCAGATGGTGCTGTGCACAACCTATGCAGCCGGACACATCGATACCGGATTTGCGCATCCGCTTCGAAAGCTCATTGCGACCATCATTGTCCCTTTGCCGGCCTTGGTAAGTCGATATATATTGATTGGAAGATACACGCACCTCTACCTTCCTTCGATTCGTGAAACCGGAACAATTAGTTTTGCGGCACTCATGGATGGGAAAGATCGTATTACTTCGATTGTCGGATCGGCGTTACGGGCAGGAAAACACTTGACCCCGGGGAAACTTAAGAAAATATACGATGATTTATCCGTCAACAGTTCATTCAAGTACGTAAATAACGGGATGTTGACAGAAGAGTATTTTGCGGCCGCAAGAAAATCTTTGGACGATACTTCCATATACATCGTTATTTCAAACACGGGAAGTGCTGCCTCCGATGTAATCTCTGTATTTACGCAAAAAGCATTCAATCACGCATCCCTTTCTTTTGATGCACAGTTGGAAACCACGGTCAGTTATAACGGTGGGGCGCGCATCTATCCACCCGGGCTCAACAGTGAATTGATGGAGTTCTTCTTCCAAAAACCGAATTCTTCGATATTAATCTATAGACTTCCTTGCAAGAAAACCCAAAAGGCAAAAATTCTTCAACGCATCGAAGAGATCAATCGCGATGGCAGTGCCTATAACGTACTCGGTATGCTCATCAACAAATCCTATAAACCCAATATTCTCTATTGCTCGCAGTTTGTTTATAAGATGCTCGAATACGCGGGCATCGCATATTTCGAAGCGGGTCTTGATGTGATAAAGCCGACAGATTTTATAGAAAAAGATTATTACAGACAATTAGAGTTTGTTCGTGAAGTAAAACTCTGGGATACGCAGAATGGAAATAGGAATGGTTCTATAGTATAATAGCCGCATCGTTCAACGTTTCCACAGGTCTTCGGACATCGGAATCATGTAGAAAAAGTGGAGAAGTAAATGATTTGTTCGCAATGCGGCGTCAGGATAATTGGAGATGCGAAATATTGTCACCTGTGTGGAGGTGTTCCCCTCGAGGAACCCAATATGGTTGAGCAAGAATCGCAAGTTGAAAATGTAATCCCTGCCGCACCAATCACCAATGAAATTTTTGTGCATCCGCCAATGCACGAAGCATTTGCTACGCCAATTGCAAACGAAAATCCTGTGGCACCCCAAGTGCGTGAAACATTCGCGACGCCAATGACAAACGAAAGTCCTGCGGCACTCCCGATGCGCTACCCGTTCGCAACGCCTGCAGCACCCGCAGCCCCAAGCACAAACGAAAATCCGGTGGCGCCCCCAATGCGCTACGCTTTCGCAACGCCAATGACAAGCGAAAGTCCTGCGGCACCCCCGATGCGCTACGCATTTGCAACGCCAATCACAAAGGAAAATCCTGTTGTTCTGTCGGTGCAAGACCTGCCGGTGCTTCCGATGGATGCATTTGTTTCTCAGATTATAGGGGAGAATGCTACACGAAAAGCAGAAGAACGTTCTGACTACACGGCGATACCGGTCACTTTTGAAAAGATGGGGAAAACTGCTTTTCCCGCGGATCTTCTTCCCGTCGATCCTATGGCGGAAGAAAAAGCGGATGGTATGGAAAAACCATTAGAGGTCATAACCCCGGTACAACAAGCAAAAACGCCAAAAGTGTC
>JAITTH010000008.1 GCA_031287295.1 Eubacteriales Family XIII. Incertae Sedis bacterium | reverse complement strand
TACCGCTGTCACAGACTTAGATTCTGAAGCTGATGTAACTGAATCACCTTCTCGGCGAGTTCGGGATGCGAAGGTAGAAGGTAGTCGTTCGCGTTCCTTGCGACTTCCTCCGGAATCTTAAGCTGGTCTGAACGGCTGCAAAGGTCCAAAACCAGTTCGTAAAGGGAATAAAATCCCGGCTCAACGCGGATTCCTCGCACCGCATTTTCCATGGCGCTATTAAGGTCTCTTTTTTCTCCCGCAAGGAGTCCGCTCAAGGTTCCCGACCTCCAGAATCCAAAATGATAATAGGCATAGGCGAGTGCAACGCGTTCGCTTTTGTTCAAAAGGTCGTGCGCCTCCCGCTCTTTCAGCTGTTCCATGACATAGAGGAAATCTTTTTTCGCCTTTTTCTCTTTTTTCAGCGCGGCAAGGGCAACGCCACGGCAGGCTATATTATGAACAGACGGGTCGGACTTCACCAGCACATCTGCCACGTCCGCCATCTTTTTCCATTGACTTCCCCAATAATAATCCCGAAGCAGTTCGTGAACGATGGTTGCTTTTTTCGCTTTGAGGATAACCTTCTCCAGTTGGACCAGGCGCTCGTCATTGATTCCGTACAAACAGGCTTCTGTTGCGGTGCGATAAACTTCCAAATCTGCATCCGAGATACCCATAGCACGAGCTGCATCAATGTGCTCCAAAACTTGCGCGTAGTATCCGAGATCATAATAAAGACGAACGGACAATAAGCGTAAAGGCGCATCGGAAGGAAATTTTTCCAGATAGTAAGCCAAAATGTTGAAAGCCTCATAGAGATCATTTTGTGCATAAAATTTCTCAATTTGCAGAATGCGGTCATTGGCGTTCTCGCTGTACGCACGGTCAAGGCGTATGCGAAGTGTCTCTGCGAAACCGCTTCCAAACTCCTCTCGAATGTTCGTCTCGAAGTCGCTCCATTTGTATTTCTCATTCAGAACATGCAACATCGAATCGGAGTAGTCGGGGAAGAACACACCTTGTTGGTAAATGCTCCGCAATACCTGCATTCCGTCAACATCAAAATCGTTGAGAGGCAAATCCGAAGACGGTGTGGAGAAAGAATCGGACGTGATACCTTCTGTGTCCACTTCGTCCGGTTGAATGTTGGCATGGTGCGTATAGGCACTCGTTGCTGCGTATTCGATCGCTGTGTCAAAGGCTTCTCGCAGCTGTCTGAATCCTTCCGGATCTTCTTCCGGATGATGCAGTGGCAATCTCTGATGGTAGGCTTTTTTAATCTCTCCGCGCTCTGTTGTTGGTTCAATGCCGAGGATTTCCCAGATATTTGCACGAGACATAAGACACATTCCCCCTGATTTCAAGTGCTCCGTCGATTATGAGCAAGTAAACTACAAGATCTCCTGCGCTTTCAGATAGGCTGCGGCAATCGCATCGTCCATGTCGGAATATTTGTATTCCGCAAGTCTGCCCAAGAAAAAAACGTCCGTCTCCGCTTCTGCAAGGGCACGGTATTTCGCATAGAGCGCGGTGTTTTTTTCGTCGTTCACCGGGTAATAAGCCTCGGTGCCGGGTGTCCATTCGCATGGATATTCATAGGTGACAACCGTTTTTTCCTGCGTACCGAATTCAAAATGTTTGTGCTCGATGACACGTGTAAAGGGCGTTTCTGCGTCGGTGTAATTCACAACGGCGACGCCCTGAAAATTCGGGGTGTCAAGTGTTTTGCTTTCAAACCGAAGCGACCGATATTCGAGATTCCCAAATTCGTATCCGAAATAAGCATCGATCATGCCGGTATAGAGAATACGTTTCGCCTTTTTGGCATAGAGCTCACGCGTCTTTGCCTCGGTAAAATCCACAGAAAGTTCTACCGGAATTCCGTCCAATAGTCCCTCAATCACCTTGTTGTAACCGCCGATGGGAATGCCCTGATACGGGTCATTGAAGTAGTTGTTGTCGTAGGTAAAGCGAACCGGAAGCCGACTGATGATAAACGAGGGAAGCTCTGTGCATTTGCGTCCCCACTGTTTTTCGGT
This sequence comes from Eubacteriales Family XIII. Incertae Sedis bacterium, assembly GCA_031287295.1. GTDB lineage: Bacteria > Bacillota > Clostridia > Peptostreptococcales > Anaerovoracaceae > JAISTV01. Next base: position 2,189 of record JAITTH010000008.1, on the reverse strand, counting down.
ATAGCCACGTATGAGCTTCTCGTAGATGTCGCGACCGACGAGGGAGATGGCCTGTTCTTCAAGATTTTGGGGTTCGCCCGTAATTTCCTTCCTTTGCTCCGCAATAACCGCCATCGCTTCCTCAGGTGTTCTCACGCCCCAGAGTTTGCTGAACGTGTTCATGTTAAAAGGCAGATTCAGCATTTCCCCCTTGTAATTCGCGACAGGACTGTTGACGTAATGGTTGAAATCTGCAAATCTGTGAACGTATTCCCAGACATCTTTATCGTGGGTATGAAAAATATGCGCACCGTATTTGTGCACATGAATGTTCTCGATGCTTTCGCAATAGACATTGCCCCCGAAATGTTCGCGCCGTTCCAGGACGAGGCACGATTTACCGCGGCGTTTCGCCTCGTAGGCGAAGGTTGCGCCGGACAGCCCCGCTCCGACAATCAAATAATCATACATGAAAGCCTCCTTCTTTTTGTCACTGAATGCAATCAGTCCAGTTTGGGCATCGGTTGCCAGTTTGCGTCACGCAGAATTTCTTTCGCATCGCGTTTGCCCCTTCGCAGTTCGCGCATTCCGGTCTTGAATCCCTTGTTGATAAAGAGACGGATGAATTCTTTCAACATCGTAATCTGCGTACCGAGCCAAAAAACAAAAGGTTTGTAATCGCCGTGAAGCGCAAAATACCGCCCCATGAATCCGCGATTGCGCATGATGTAATACCGCACCATGTCGCTGGTTGCGTTGAGTTTTCGTACACTTCCGATTTTGAAATTGTCGATGGAGCGCGTTCTTGCCATAAGAATGTCTTTGATGAGAATCGGTTGGGTAATCTTCGATGCCAAATAGCCGTAAACCGTGTCATCCCAGTAAATGAAGAAACGATAATCGGGCAGCCCGAGTTCCTTCACGATGCTGCGATGAAACATACCGCCTTCAAAACACGAGGTATTCATGAAACGAAAGGTTTCGTCGTTTTTGAATCCGGAAGGTGCGATGGGATTGGGAATGCCCAATTTGTTCAGGAAGTGATACTGCCAATAGAAGGGTGTTCCGTCATAATTGAGACGTCTGCATTGAATGACACGACGGTCGTCCGCTACGGCGCGGTCCATCCACGGACGCAGTTTTTCGAGCGCGTCGGGTAGAATCTTCACGTCATCGTCCATGAGCCATATCCAGGTGGCGCCACGAGCATAGGCGATTCCGGTGCCCGCAGAAAATCCGCCTGCACCTCCTGTGTTGGTTTCCTGCGGTGCGTATACGACATCAGCGCCTTCGGGTAAACGCCCTTGCAAAGCAGAACACATTTCTCCAACTTCGGGGTCGTTGTCGTTATCGGCAATGACGATGAGTCCCGGTTTTAGGTTTGTTTCGGCAAAACTGTCGAAGAGAACTTGCAGTAACTCTTTTCTCTTATAAGTGCAAACAACGATTGCGGTTTCTTTATCTACCATATCTATATATCTACCATATCTGCTGTGAATTCTCACGGCTTTTGTAATTGCAATACATTTCTCGAGTGAATATCATTATACTACACTTCACTTTTCCGTTGCAGGAAATCTTCTCGCGCTTGAACAATGTATCTGAGCCGCGCTTGAACAATGTGGCAAAAAACACGATGAACGTGTACAATAAAATGAAGGTTTGATTTTAAGCTAAGTTCGAGCAATCCCCTTTAGCTTATGAATCGGGAGGAAAATTTTGCCGCCAATCATCAGCATTATCATTCCGGTTTACAATTGCGAATACACTCTTGCGGACAGTTTGGAAAGCACGTTATCTCAGTCTTTGAGCGACATAGAAATCATATGTGTCAACGACGCTTCAAGAGATGCTTCATTCGAAATATTGAAATACTACCGCAGACAAGACGCACGTATCCGGATCATCAACCAGGAGCATCTTGGCGCTGCTGTTGCACGCAATCGGGGCATTACCACAGCTTCCGGACGATTTCTCTTTTTTCTGGATGCGGATGATTTTTTCCCGGATCGCGACGTTCTTCTTGATCTTTACAATGCGGCAACAGAGAGTCGCTCCAAGATTGCCGGCGGTTCCTTTTGCACGTTTTCGCAAAGAAGAAATCGAACGGTAAAGACATTCCAAGAACCGTTTGACGGATACGTTTTTCCCGGTGATGGACTTGTTTTCTATGAAGACTATCAATTCGATCTTGGCTTCCAGCGTTTCAT
>JAITTH010000046.1 GCA_031287295.1 Eubacteriales Family XIII. Incertae Sedis bacterium | reverse complement strand
ATTTTTTCTTGGCATCCATAAGATTCACTCCTCCTCAGCTTGCAATCGCATCAAACGGACATGCGGAAACGCAAGCTTCACACTTGATACATTTTTCAGTGATAATGTGATGCGGTTTTTTAATCTCTCCCTCAATGGCAGAGACGGGGCAAACCTTGGCACATTTTGTACAACCCTTGCATTTCTCTTCGATGATCGTAATGTCTGCCAAAGCTTTGCAATGTCCGGTTGGACATTTTTTGTCGTTCACATGCGCCAAATATTCTTCTTTGAATTCCTGGATTGTACTGACGACAGGGTTACATGCCGTCTTTCCGAGTCCGCAAAGCGCCGTATTTGAAATGGTATCTGCAAGATCGAGTAAGACATCGAGTGTCTCTTCCGTGGCCCTTCCTTCTACGATATCGTCGAGAAGTTCAAGCATGACATGCGTGCCTTCACGACAGGGGACGCACTTCCCGCACGATTCGTTGTTCGTGAAGTTCATAAAAAAGCGTGCGATGCTGACCATGCAGGTTTCGTCATCCATGACCACCAACCCGCCGGAACCGATCATGGCACCTTCACGCGTAAGTGAGTCGAAATCGAGAGTTAAATCGAGATGGCGCTGTGTGAGACATCCACCCGAAGGTCCACCGATTTGAACAGCTTTGAAACCTTTTCCGTTCTTGACGCCACCACCGATGTCGAAGACGATTTCCTTGAGTGTAGTGCCCATCGGAACTTCGATGAGTCCTGTTTTCGCAACATTTCCGGTGAGGGCAAAGGCCTTTGTTCCCGGGGATGCAGCGGTTCCGATTTTCAGATATTCCGCAGACCCGTTGAAGATGATTTCAGGAACATTCGCAAATGTTTCGACGTTGTTCAGGACAGTCGGTTTCGCGAAAAGACCCTTTTCTACGGTACGCGGGGGCTTCACACGTGGCATTCCGCGATTTCCTTCAATGGAAGCGGTAAGCGCACTGCCCTCGCCACAGACGAAAGCACCTGCACCGAGATTGATTCGAATGTCGAAGTTAAATTGGCTTCCGAGTATGCCCTTCCCCAGAAAACCGCGTTCACGCGCCTGGTCGATCGCGAGGTTGAGGCGATACACAGCAAGGGGATATTCTGCACGCACATAGATGTATCCGGTTTCTGCACCGCAAGCAATGCCGGCAATGATCATGCCTTCCAGCATTTTGTGCGGATCGCCTTCCATGACGCTTCTGTCCATAAATGCACCCGGATCACCTTCATCACCGTTACATACGACATACCGATCTTTCTCCGCCTGAGAAGCGACCTGCGTCCACTTGCGCCCGGCAGGGAATCCGCCACCACCGCGCCCACGAAGCTTTGCCGTTGATACTTCTGAAATGATTTCTTCGGACGTCATCTCGTAAAGTGCTTTTTTCAGTGCCCGATAACCGCCTATCGCAATATAGTCGTCAATGTTTTCGGGATTGATATAGCCGCAGTTTTTCAAAACGATGCGCGTTTGCTTGTCGAGGAATGACTTCCCGTCTTCCGAAATCGTGAATTCGTCTACGGGTTTTCCGTTTACAATGTGCTCATCAAAAAGACGCGCAACCTTATCTTCTGTCAAATAGGTGTAACGCGTCATTTTTCCATCGTCATCATAAACATCGACAATCGGTTCCATATAGCAGATGCCAATACAACCGGTTTTTTCGATGCTGATGTTCTGAAGACCGCGCTCCTCGACCAATCTGGTCAATTCATCCGCTGTCTTTTTTGCGCCCGACGCAATGCCGCAACTGCCTTGTCCCACCAAAATTCTTGTCATATCCGATTGCCCCCTTTATGCGCTCTGCGCAACAGCGCGCGCTTTGATTTCACGCAAAATCCCGATGACGCCTTCTTGGGTGAGCTTCCCGTAGGTTTCCTCCCCTTGTGCGTTCTGGATCATCATGACCGGTGCAAGCGAACAGCAACCGAGACATGCTACGTTGTTCAGTGTAAAAATTCCATCTTCTGTTGTTTCGCCATCTTTGATTCCCAGTTCATCACAGATGACTTTTTCGATGGCTTCTGACCCGTTTACGTGACATGCCGTGCCCTGACATAGCATAATGAGGTTTTGCCCGATGGGCGAAAGCCTAAACTGTGCATAGAATGTCGCGACACCGAATATTTTGGCCTGAGCATGTCCCGTTCTCTTGGAAATATGCGCGACCGTGTCCCGAGAAAGGTAACCGAACAGCTCCTGCGCTTCTTGCAGAATGATAATTAGGTTTCCTTCCATGTCAATATACTTGTCAATGATCGCATCAAGTCCGGCATAATTGCTGCATTCTGATGAGCCACAAAGACATTCTGTTTTGTTTTCTCTTGGCATTTGTTTCCCTGATATGCGCGGAGGCGCTTTTTACGCATCCGAACTACGCACCCTTTCCATTTTCCTTGCTTAGAGATTTATCTAAAATGTGGGGCGATTCGCTCGTCCCTCTGTTGCAATTATACGGAATAAATTTCGGACTGTACACCTTTGAATATTCTGAATATTTCAGGACGACGGCAAGAAATGCAAAAGCCCGCAACATAAGCTAAAGTGGATTGTTCTCAACATCAAACATACGCCCCATCACCTTCTGCGTCGTACAAAAGATATCATCCTCAATGGTAGATCTTATGAACATATTCTGCCCATTGGCTTACAGAAAGTACATGTCCATTTTAACCACATCTAACATGTGACATGTTCGGTGACGGGGATTCGGCTCCGCCTATTTTTTTTGAAAAACTTCAAATATATTATTGACATGTGATTATATAATATTATATAATCACATCAAGAGGTGAATCGATGAACAATAGAGAATTACGGAAGAAATTACAAGATGCCGGGTGGCAAATAAAAAGCGGAAAAGAACACGATCAAGCTACACACTCAGAACACCCCGGAGAGAAGATACCGATTCCGAGACATAAAGGAGAAGTACCCAAAGGAACGGCGAACGCGATTCTAAAAGCAGCAGGGTTGAAATGAACCATGTGCTGTTTCCTGATAGTGAAAGGAGAATAAAATGAAATACGCATATCCGGCAATATTTACTGAAGAGGAAGGAAAAATTCTTGTGGAGGTTCCTGATTTGCCGCATACATTCACATTTGGCGATGATATAGCAGATGCTATATTTATGGCGCAGGATGCAATCGCTATGTGGTTGTGGGATGCTGAAAACGAAAACGGTGAAATACCAAAACCATCCACAAAGGAATCGATTTTGGAGAAGATAGATTCTTCAACGCAATTTGTGAATATCGTTGCGTGCGATACAGACGAGTATCGAAAACAGGTGAGTACAAAATCTGTTATAAAGAGTGTATCAATCCCCGAATGGCTCGATTATCGCGCAAAGCAAGTTAACGCACCGCTTTCTTTTATCTTACAGGAGGGGTTAAAGTCACATCTCGGAATTCATGATTAGTATTTTAGTAGTGGCAACACTTGATAGACGAAAACAGGTAAAAACAGGCGAAAATTAAAGAGTGCTCATGACACAAAAAACCCGCAAGACCATTAAAATCTTGCGGGTTTCCATTGGTCGGAGTGGTGAGATTCGAACTCACGGCCCCTTGACCCCCAGTCAAGTACGCTAACCAAACTGCGCTACACCCCGACGGCGAGCAACATTATACTATACACAGCCATCACACGCAAGCAAACCGTTTTGCACGCAAACATATGTTCGTAAAACCTACGCCCGTTCCATTCGCAAGCAAACCGCTCCGCTCCGCAAATCTACCCCAGTTGTTCTTCGGTGTAGTAACCACTCTCGATAAGCAGTTCTTTGTAGTTGCTTGCATTCCCCGGAACCGGCTCACAGAGGAATGTCGGAATGATGCCCGTTCCATTGTTGTAGGTCGTTGTATCGTTCACCGGAACTTCTTCCCCTTCAAGAATGGCTTTTACCATCTTGACTGTCTGTTCGGCAAGGATACGCGTATCTTTAAATACAGACATGGTCTGTGTTCCGGCGATCATGTTCTTTACGCTCGTGATATCGCAATCCTGACCTGTGAGAACCGGGAAATTCTTTTCCGTGTAACCTGCTGCAACAAGGGCATTCGTGATGCCGTTTGCGACAGAGTCGTTGCTCGAAAGGATTGCGTCAAGCTTCTTGCCGTTCGGACCATAACCCTGTGAGGCGATGAGCGCTTCCATTCTCTCCTGAGATTTTTCAGTATTCCAGTTTTCTGTTGCACACAGTGCCGTTGTCGTCTGTTCCGAAGGTACAACGAGAACGCCACTGTCGATGTAAGGTTGAAGCACATCCATCGCACCGCCGAAGAAGAAGTTTACATTGTTATCTGCGAGATCGCCCGTGAAGAGCTCTATGTGAAACGGTCCTGCTTGGTTTTCGAGATCGAGCGCATCAACGATTGCCTGACCCTGCAAGTTGCCAACTTTTGTGTTGTCGAAAGTCGCATAATAGGAAACCGCATTGGTACCCATGATGAGACGGTCGTAAGAAATAACGGGAATGCCCGCTTCCTTTGCTGCCGTCATCGGACCACTGAGTTGATTGGCATCGATTGCCGCAACAATAAGGATTTTGCAACCATCCGCAATCATATCCTCGATCTGTTGTATTTGCAACGGAATCTCGTTGTCGCCGGCATACTGCAGATCGACCGTATATCCGGCTTCTTCCAACTGTTTCTTGATGTTATCGCCATCCTGATTCCAACGCTGCAAACTCGTCGTGGGCATTGAAACGCCTACCTTAATCTCCGCAATCGTCGCTTTTTCTTTTTGTGCGCAGGCAGCAAAACTGAAAACAAGCACGAGACACAAAACAATCGTCAAACCCTTTTTCATAACACATCTCCCCAAAACATGGAATCTTTTAAAGTTTCTGCACATCAATTCCGGAACGCAAACCATTCAAATCAAAGTATCGATCTTCCGGCATTTCGTTTGCAGTGAAAGGTTCGAGCGTACACGCCAAGGTTTCCTTCATAATGTACGCACGATAGTCCTCAACAGCGCTCTTCACTTCGTCGTTCACATCGTAACGAATTGCGATGTTATCCATCATCTCCAGATTCATATTCTTGCGGAGTTGCTGCACCTTTGAGACGAATTCACGCATGTAGCCTTCCGCTTTCAGTTCCGGCGTAATGCCCGTATCGAGAATGGTAAACACATTGTTTTCCATCGCGACGGCAAAGCCTTCCTTCGCTGTTATCTGCACATCCACAAAATCTTTTTCGACCGTAACAGGGGTGCCATCGATCGACCAATTGACAGATCCATTCGCCTCCATCTCCGCAAGGAATGCCGCAGCATCCGCACCGGCAAGAGATGCGGCAAACGCCTTCATTTGTGAACCGAGTTTTGGCCCTGCCATCTTAAAATTCGGCTTTAGACTGAAGTTCATGTATTCCGAAAGGTCGTCGCAGAAACGAATTTCTTTGATGTTCACTTCCTCTTTTATGAGCTCCTGCATCTCGCCGATAAGTGGCTCGTACTTTGCGTCAACCAAAACCATGGACAGAGGCTGGCGCACTTTGATGTTCACCTTTTCGCGAACGCTACGTGAAAGCGTTACGAGATCTCGAACGAGATCCATCTTCTCTTCCAGGGTTGCGTCAATTTTCTCAGCATCGGCTCTTGGATAGAGGGAAAGGTGGACGCTGCCTTTTCCTGTGAGCTTTTGGTATATCTCATCCGTGAGGAAAGGCGCCATCGGTGCGGCAAGCTGTGCCACTCCCGTTAAAATTTCATAGGTTGTCGCATAAACGGACTTCTTATCGTCACTGGACTCCTCTGCCCAAAACCGTCGTCTTGCGCGGCGAATGTACCAATTCGAAAGATCTTCCACCGTAAAATCTTGAATGCGCCGAACCGCACGCATGTGATCGTAAGAATCCATGTCTGAAATTACATTCTGAATCAAATTGTTGTACTTCGACAAAATCCAGCGGTCAAGCTCAGGTCTTGACGCATGTTCCACCGTCCATTCCCGAGGGTCCATGCCGTCTTGATTGGCATAGAGTACGAAGAAGTAATAGATGTTGCGAAGCGTTCCGAAGAATTTCCCCGAGACTTCTTTTAGCCCATCTTCATCGAACTTTGTCGGCGACCATGCGGGGGAAGCGTGAAGCAAATACCACCGCGTCGCGTCGGCGCCATATTTGTCGAATTGCTTAAACGGATCAACGGTATTGCCTTTGGTCTTTGACATTTTTATGCCATTCTTGTCGAGAATGAGGTCGTTCACGAGCACGTTGCGATAAGGCGATGCACCTTTTACAAAGGTAGAAATTGCCATGAGCGAATAGAACCATCCACGTGTCTGGTCTATGCCTTCACAGATGAAATCCGCAGGGAACAATTCATCATCAAATTCTTGTTCACATTCAAACGGCCAGTGCTGCTGCGCAAAAGGCATGGCACCGCTGTCGAACCAGCAGTCGATAACATCGGGAATTCGTGTCATCTCCGCCTTGCATTTCGGGCAGGGAATATGAATTTCGTCCACGTAAGGTCTGTGAAGTTCAATGTTCGCCTCACCATTTTCGCCCAGCGGAATCTCTTCAATTGCCTTTTCTTTCAACTCGGCGCGCGAACCGACGGCAAGAATTTCGCCGCAATCGTCACAACGCCAAATCGGGATGGGTGTGCCCCAATAACGGCTTCTCGATATGGCCCAGTCGTTTACGTTTTCGAGCCAGTTTCCAAAACGTTTTTCGCCGACAAAATCCGGGAACCAATTTACTTTTTTGTTGTTCGAAACGAGAGCATCTTTCAGTTTGGTCATCTCGATGTACCAACTGGGCTTGCTGTAATAGATGAGCGGCGTGCCACATCGCCAACAGTGCGGGTAGTTATGCTCAACTTTTTCTTTCGAAAACAGCTTTCCTTCCGCGGAGAGCCACTTGATAATCTCGACATCCAAGCCTTCGTCCATGACGAAGCGCCCTTTCCAAATCGTGTCGATATATTTCCCGTCTTCATCTACCGGGTTTGGCACGGGCAAACCGTATTTCCTTCCCGTCTGATAATCGTCTTCCCCAAACGCAGGTGCCGTATGCACGATGCCTGTACCGTCTTCAATTGTGACATAATCGTTTACCGTAACGTAAAATGCCTTATTGCGCGGCCACTGTCCCGCAACGTCCACGAAAGGCATGAGTTGCTCATATTCCACATGTTCAAGCTCTTTACCTTGACATGTCGAGAGAACTTCGTAACCGCCGACACCGACAACTTTGTCGGCAAGGACCTTCGCAAGATATACAATTTTATCGCCGTGCAGTTCGGAAATATCCGTCGCCTTTTGTTGTTCATCGGATCGTCTTATGCGTGCCCGGATGTACTCGACGTCGGGACCTACCGTTAACGAAACGTTTGCCGCCAATGTCCACGGGGTTGTCGTCCACGCGAGAAAGTATTCGTCCGCATCTTTACGTTTAAACAGCGCGGTTACGGTGTTTGTCTTCACCTCTTTATAGCCAAGACTGACTTCGTGAGAAGCGAGTCCCGTTCCACAACGCGGGCAGTACGGAAGAATTTTGTGCCCTTCGTAAATATAGCCCTCATCGAAGAACTTTTTCAGTATGTACCACTCCGTCTCGATGTAGTCGTTTGCAAGCGTAATGTAGGGGTGATCCATATCGACAAGAAAACCCATGCGACGACTCATCTCGCGCCACATTCCTTCGTATTTGAATACAGATTCGCGGCATTTTTCATTAAAGGCACCAATGCCGTATGCCTCAATGTCTTTCTTCGTCAAAAGACCGAGTTCTTTTTCGACCTCGATTTCGACGGGAAGTCCGTGTGTATCCCAGCCGGCCTTGCGGGGAACCTGATATCCCTGCATGGTTTTATGACGGTTGACCGAATCTTTTAGGGTGCGTGCCATTACATGATGAATGCCCGGTTTGCCATTCGCCGTGGGCGGTCCTTCGTAAAACAAAAACCGCGGAGCACCTTCTCTTCCCTCCACACATTCCTTTAGAAGATCCTCTGCCTCCCATGCGTCTGCCTGTTCATTTTGATAATCTGCGATCGGTCGATCGGACAAGTGTTCAAACATTTTTTCCCCACTTCTTTATGTGCGCCATTTTCCCAAATATTATACATCACACGGCACAATGTCGGCAAATAGGACGAAACGAAGTCCATGCGAGGCTTGTCGCATGGACTTCGTTGACAATCTATCGTTCACCTGTCAGATGGGTGATTGTGATTTGAAAATTTCCGGCTTACGGTCTGATCCACAATGCCGGACGGTAGCCTATAATAGTCGCATCGGCAGCAGCACCGAAAAATTGACCGCTGCCACCACCGATGCCGGTCATGGTCCCGCTAACTCCTGACGCAGCTCCTCTCGAGCGCGTCCAATAACGCCAATTGGCCAAGCTGTTTAAGTCTCCGGTTCCCCCTT
>JAITTH010000042.1 GCA_031287295.1 Eubacteriales Family XIII. Incertae Sedis bacterium | reverse complement strand
CCACCGCTAAAACAATCAAGCGCCTGTTCAATCTTGCTCATAAAAATCCTCCTCCTAACTGTTATTTGAATAATCGTTTGACATTAGATGCTTTCATCAATCTACCCCAAAACTCCCACACAAATTTTTTGGGTGGGAGTTTCAGTAAGGAATTTTTGGTGCGGATAAGAGGACTCGAACCTCCACGATGTTACTCACACGGACCTGAACCGTGCGCGTCTGCCAGTTCCGCCATATCCGCAAAATGTATGGCAAATTTGCCTTATCATTTAATCATGAACACGGAGAAATTGCAAGTGATGACAACGGATTTTTCGTTTAGTCATCGCTCCATTGTTAACTCTGAATTGATTCGCTACATACGCAACGCTTGGCTAAATAGCGCGAACGAACCCTAGACAGTAAATTCGCAAGATGCGACAATAGACAAAAGAGAATCGCACCCGCCATCCTGGAGATGCAATCTATGAAAAAAGTCTATTTTATTACCCGTGCGGACGATGCGGGAAGTAGCAAGAGTGCAAACATCGCCATTGCCCGCGCAATCAAAGCAGGCTTTATTCGCAACGTGTCGATTATGGCACCGGGGGTCTTCACGGATGAGGCGGCAGCGTTATTTGCCCACGAAAAAGGCGTATGTTTTGGTATGCACGGAACGCTGAATGCCGAATGGGATAGGGTGAAATGGCGACCGGTAAGCGACCTTGGTCAGAACAGCGGGCTTGTGGATGAACAGGGATTTTTTCTGGATAAGACTGAAAAATTTGTTGAAACCAAGCCATCGGTGGCGCTTATCATGAAGGAATATTCCGCGCAGCTCGACAAGCTTACGCGTGCGGGATTTCGCATCAGTTACATCGACTCTCATATGTTCCCTGAAAAATACATTCCGGGATTGGATGAAGCCGTATCTGATTTCGCGAAAGCAAAGGGTCTGCTCGATCATATGTATTATTATGAACTACCGCCGGGCGTTGTTGAGGCTGCCAAGAAAAAAGAGAGTATTGTCGGTGCGCTCAGAAAGGTTCCAAGTGGGCAGTATTTTTATCTCGCGCATCCCGCTGTATATTCGGAGGAAATGCTTCAGACCGGAAACAGCGAATACAGTGGCGAGGATGTCGCCAACGCGAGAGCGGGCGAAGCCAAGTTTTTGGGGTCAGGCATCTTAAAGCACGCAATGCGGCTCATCGGTATACGCCCGCTGCGTTATGACGAAGCAACCCCATTCGAAACAAGACTCACCGTCGCAGATGTTCAGCGCATTTTAAGCTAAAGGCGATTGCTCGAATTCGGTTTGTATAAGCAGATTTGCTCCACTGCTTCGCCAAATGCCTTCACTGTAGCACCACTACGTCTGTGTCATTTGAGTATGCCGTGAACAAAATTTGCAATATACAAACTCTGCGACCTAAACCGAATCTGTTGCACGGTGCAGCACAATTGCCTCAAAGGGCGCGAGTATGCCTGTCTTAAGAAACGTGCTGTCGGTGTTGTTGCAAATCAAAATGTCTCGAAAATCCGTTGGTAGCGTGTATGTTACACTTTCACGCGAAAAGTTGCAGCAGATAAATAGGGTTTCCGCTTCTCCCTGTCTTACGTACGCGAAAAGTGGCAAATCTCCTGTATCTACGAGCGTGTAACTGCCGTAGATAATACTCTTGTGTGTTCTGCGGAGCTGAATCAAATTCTTATAGAAATGGAACACCGAATCTGCATCGGCAAATTGCCTATTGGCGTCGTTCCACGGTATGGGCGTGCGGGCGTTGTCACGACCTTTCATGCTAATATACCGAAGCATTTCTTCTTCGGTGAACATGCCGGAACGTGTGTGCGAGTAATAGGCATCGATGCTCTCGGGATCGTTCACTTCATCGATCGATGTGAATTTCGCGTTAATCATGCCAAGTTCCTCGCCCTGATAGACAAAGGGCGTTCCCTGCATAAAGTGCAAACAAACGGCGAGCATTTTCGCCGATCGCTCGCGATAGATTCCCTCATCGCCCAATCGTGAGACCATGCGTGGTTGGTCATGATTGTTGAAAAACAACGCATTTGCAACGCCTAACCCAAGCTGCCACTTTGTCATCACTTGTTTCAGTCCGTCAAGCGGGATTTCTCTGTCCGTCCACTTGAACGTTTCTCCGCCGTCTAAATCCATATGTTCGAAATGAAAGACCATGTCGAGCTCTTCCGGGCTCGTGTATTTTTTTGCCTCGTCAAGCGTTACCCCGGCAGCTTCGGCGACGGTAAATGTGTCAAAATCCTTGAGTACCTCGCATCGCATTTCGCGGAGAAACTCGTGTACGCGTGGACCGTTTGGCACGAACGCACTCCAATCTCCATACCCATTTGTGGTAATTTCTCCATCGGGCATCGTTTCCGGCTTGGAGATGAGGCTTATCACATCCATTCGAAAACCATCGACTCCTCGTTCGAGCCAACGCCGCATCATCGCATAAATCTCGTGGCGCATTTCGGAATTTTCCCAGTTTAAATCGGGCTGATGTTTCGAGAACAATCCCAGATAATATTTGCCGACAGTTTCGTCGTACGTCCAAGCCGAACCACCAAAAAGTGCGCCCCAATTATTTGGCGGAGCATCGCCTTTCCCATTGCGCCAAATATAGAAATCGTGTCTTGATGCAAACCATGGATGACGGTCCGAGGTATGGTTGACGACCAAATCCATGATGATTTTTAGTCCACGCGAATGTGCCTGTTCAATCAGCGCGTCGAAGTCGTCGATGGTCCCATAAATCGGATCGATGGTTTCGTAGTCGGAAATGTCATAACCATTGTCAAACTGTGGACTTGCGTAAATGGGCGACAGCCAAACCACATCAACACCAAGCTCTTTAATGTAATCTAATTTGCTGATGAGACCGCGCAAATCGCCGATGCCGTCTGCATTCGAATCACAAAAACTTTTGGGATAGATTTGATATACTATGCTTTCTCGTTGCCATTTGTCTTTTTGCAAAGAATAGCCTCCTCGACTGAATTTACAAACGCTCGCTCAATACGCTTGTACCGCTCGCTGTCAACTGCTTGACTCTGTCCGTGTTCCGCACCCGGGAAAATTTCGAGACGCGACAGAGGATTTTTGGATGCAGCATAAAGCTCGTGTACCATCGCCACAGGAACTTGGCTGTCTTGATCTCCGTGAATGAACAGAATCGGCGTATTGCTTTCGCCAACACTCTTTGCCGGTTGAATGTCCTTGATGGAAAATCCACGTGAGCGACAGAGTTTTTCCATCAAAGGTACAACAGGAAATGCAGGCAGGCGGTAGCGATGTCGGAGCAGTCCCTTTGCCCCGCGATAGAAGTCACTCGGTGCACAATCCGAGACGACAAAATCGATGGAGTCCCCTAGGCAAAGTGCCGTTAGTGCGGTAATGCCACCCATCGACTCGCCGTGCACGCCGACAATCGCGTCTGCACCGAGCTTGGCACGAGCCCACGTAACGAGTTTCAGAAGGTCATATTTCTCCTGATACCCAAAGGTACACCGCTCGCCTGTGCTTTCTCCGAAATACCGTTGATCGAATAAGACAATCGAATATCCCATCTCATAAAATGCGTCGATATACCGGACAGAGATGAAGTGATTCTGGGTATATCCATGTGCGCGTATGAGGCATTTCTTCATGCCTCCGGGGTTTGGAATGTAAATACACGCCAAATCTGCACCTTCGCACGGAAGGGTAAACGCCTCTTTTGGAAGGCTGTCATACCAAGCAAAATCAACCTCGCCGATGTGTTCCTGCTCAGTACGTGAGAATTCGTACGTACGACGGTTTTCCTCGCCAATCGGGCGCGATAAGGCTTCCAAAATCATGTGCGCCAGAATCAGTGCAACGATGAATAATAAAAGTATGACAATCGCAATTCCGATTAAAATGTAGGTAAGCGTACTCATTGGTCCAGCACTTCCCGAATCGCCTTTGTCCATACGACATAGCCTTCGTCGCTCAGATGCAAAAGGTCCTTCGCATAAACTTCGTTTCGCACTTTGCCATCCTCATCGAGCAGAGGCGTCCAAACGTCGATATAGGACATGTAAGTGTTCTTTTCCGCGAAAGCCTCAAGCCTTTCATTAAAGAGGATATCTTCGGGCATGTATTCCGGATGTGAACCGATTGTGTATACAGAAACTGCGTATATATGCGTATTGGGCAGTGCTGTGTGAATCTTCCCGCAAAGGGCTTCAAAATCATCCGCTGCCTGTTCTCCGCTTCCGCCATCAATGTGGATGTCGTTTGCGCCGACGTAGAGAAGAATTCCCTCGGGTTCAAAAGGCGTAATGAGTGTGTCAAGCCATTTGTCCCAATCGGAAATGACAGAACCGGGCACGCCGACGTTTTCAATGTCATAGCCCTTTAAATCTTCTTCTGCGGAACTCCATTTCCACATGGTAGAGCTGCCTGCGAGCAGCAATTCGGGTTTTGTATACCCCGATAATTTATATTTCGTTATGGTCACTGTTCCCGCAACTGCAACGAAATTTTTCGCGACAAGAAACAGGGCAATCGCCAGAATGCCAACTGTAATGCCAACGCCGGTTATGACCTTTTTCGCTTTACTCTTCTTCATTGTTCCTCCTGAGCAGTTTGTCTGCTTCTTCTCTTGTGATTTCGCCATGATTGTATTTACTCATAATATCGACCTGCCAATCGCGCAATTTATACCAGAGAACCAGAACGACGGTTTGCAGGACACATCCGATAATCGGAATGAGCGTCGTAAGCAGCCAGATGCCTTGCATTCCGCTTTCCGGCTGAACGTCGCTGCCTTCCACAAATCCGAAACCTGCGAGCATGAACAAGCCGAACGCACCTGCAAGTGCGCTAATCAATTTGCTTGACAAGGATTGCATGGAGAAGGATAAGCCCTCAGCGTTAATGCCGCTTTTATAGGCACCGTACTCGGCAAAATCCGGGGCGAACAAGAAGAACAGTGCGGTATGTGCGCCGGTGGAGAATCCCCGGATGATGGTGAGTACGATAAGCGGTGCCAGATTTTCATAGCCTACAAGATAGAGGAGAATGGACGAGACTACTGTGACGATGTGTGCACAGATGACCATTGGAATCTTGTCGATTCTGCCAATCATGCCCTTAACGAGTAGTATCGCCAAAAAGCTCGGCACAAATGCGGCGATGAGTAATGGCGCAATCAGTCCTTCGTCACCGAGATTATACTTGCAGAACAGGGTGGCGACACCACTTGGTGTGTTCGTGATGCCATAAAGTATGGCGGAAATGAAGTAAATGATCAAAAACTTGTTGCCCTTCATGAACGAAAACAGCTGTCGCAATGTAGGTGGGTTGTCGGACACGGGGCGTACACGTTCTTTCAGTTTGAAGCATCCCGGAAGCATGACGAGCATTGAGTATGCAGCGAAAATAACGATGGTGGGCTGCCAGCCGATTTTTTCATACATCGACGGCAGGAACAAAACGACCAACGCCGGAAGGAGCGCGATGATTTTTTGCATGGTGATGATATGAGAACGCTCGCGAGGGATGTCTGTCATCGCCGTGGTCAAAGCGAAGAACGGCACCTCCGTCATGGTGTCTGACGAATCGTAGAGAATATAGGTGATGAGCAAAAAGACCAACTTTGCCGAGACGGGGAAATCTTTTGGCACAAAAAACATCAGGGCAGCGGTCAGTGGTAACAGGAATGTCGCCACACGCATCCACGGCAGGTATTTCCCGCGCTTAAAACGCATTTTGTCAACGATAACGCCGAAAATCGGGTCGTTTATGCCGTCCCAAATTTTTACGATGAGGAACACCATGCCCAATGCCGCTGCCGGAACTGCCGCTTCGACAAGGTAATACTGCTGCAAATACGTTCCGATTAGCACGAAGAATACGTTGATTCCCGAGCCGTAAAGCCCAAAGACAAAACGTTCTCCGAAGGTAGATTTAAACGCCGTGTTTTTCTTCATGCTTTTTCCCTCCTGCGCTGAATGTGTTCAATAAAAACAAAAGAAAGCGAATCCCCTTTTTTCCTATCTTTCCGTCGGTGGCGATCGTAAGAGAAAACAGTGGCAAATAGGGTGCAATTCTTGACAGCATGTACCTTTGAGAATAACCTCCTGCCTGTTCTGAGATTCCGCCTCCGGCAAGGTTTTTATCCACTAATTTGTTGATGCTTCGCCCGATCCATGTGTCTTTTAGTTCTTTGAGGGTAGATTCATCGTGATAGGGAAACGTGCTGTAGCGCGGGAGATTTCTGCCCAAAATGGCAGCAAAACTCTCGTCCGTGACGTTCTGAATTTCGGAAGGGTTGTAGTATTCCGGCGCGGCAACACGGTAATCGGGAATCGGCGCATTCGGTCTGTCGTCCGGCATAGAGATTTCCCCTTCAAGACGTATGTCGTGGCTGGAGGAACCGATGAGAATGTCATAAGTGCCACCTTGAACATGCCAATTTTGAATACGTGTGTTGTAGTAAGCAAAGTCGCGCTCCGAAAGCTCAAAGACGATGGATTTTTGTTCTCCGGGCGCGAGCGTCACTTTTTCAAACCCACGAAGTTGTCTGTCGGGCATAAAGACGGTGGTTTTTGGTGAACGAATATAAAGCTGGGCGACCTCTGCTGCCGTGAAGAGTCCCGTATTTTTTATCGAACAACACACCGTGCGATCTTTTATTTCCAATCCCGAATATTCAAATGCTGAATAGCTTAATCCGTGTCCGAAAGGGAACAAGACGTCTTTCCCTGCGCTGTCGTAGTATCGGTATCCGACAAAAATCGATTCACGATACAGGACGAGATGCTCGTCGCCAAAGTGATTTCGGCTCGATACGTCGGCCCATTTCAATGGAAATGTCTCTGACAGTTTCCCACTCGGTGACACTTTTCCAAACAAGAGATTGCAGACAGCCTCTCCCGAATTTTGCCCTGCCATGCCAAGGAATAGAACGGCTTTTGCCTTTGAAATCCAAGGCATTTCAACTGCCCTTCCGGACATGATGACGACGACCGTATTGGGATTTGCCGCGATGGTGCTTTCGATTAAATCGTTTTGCTCCGGCGGAAGAGAAAGGTCCTCTCGGTCATAACCCTCGGACTCTCCTGCGAAACCGTAGGCGACAAAAACGATGGCAACATCCGATTTTTGTGCGCATTGCAGGGCGTCTTCCCCGTCTTTTGCGTAGGTGAATTCTGCGAAGTTTCCCACGCAGTCCAAGACCGAAGTGACTTTTGTCGGGACGACGTTGGAAGCACCTCCGCCTTGGTAATGCGGGGTTTTAGCAGCTTCTCCTATGATGGCGACTTTCTTCGTCGTTTCAATGGGCAGCAATCTTCCGTCATTTTTCAGGAGAACTGCCGACTGTTCCGCCGCTTCTCGTGCGAGGGTGTTGTGGGCTTCTTCTTCAAATTGCTGCTGTTTAACCGCACCAAGCTTGACAGATAGTGTCCGATATCTTTCGCCGATTTGTTTTAATCTTTCGACGGCGATTTTGCCTTTCTTGAAGGCACGCGTCGCTTCGCGAATATAGTAAGTGCCTCCGCCGGGCATTGCCGTATCGAGTCCGGCATTGATAGAAGAAACGGGGTCTTTCGTGCCACCCCAATCGCTTATGATGAGTCCGTCGTATTGCCATTCATCTCGCAGTACATTGGTAAGAAGTCGTCGGTTTTGCGCCGTGTATTCGCCATCCACTTTGTTGTAGGAACTCATAACCATGTAGGGATCGGATTTTTGGATGACTGTTTCGAATGGTGCAAAATAGATTTCACGTTTGGCTCGTTCATCTGCAATGCTGTCGCTTGAGACGCGTGCGGTTTCCTGCTCGTTGAGCGCAAAATGTTTCACCGTAGCCCCGACTCCATTTTCTTGAACGCCGGTGACAAAGGCTGTCGCCAATTCGCCTGTAAGATGGGGGTCTTCGGAGAAGTATTCGAAATTACGTCCGCATAAGGGGTTTCGTTTCACCGAAACGCCGGGGGCAAGGAGAATATCGACGCCACGGCAAGCTGCCTCCTGCGCGATTGCAGAGGCGACATCGTGAACAAGATTGCGGTCGAAGGAGCAAGCAAGGGTTGCCTCGCAGGGGAAACATGTGGATGGCAGGGTCGTGATTTTACCGTTTGCATCCTTTTCCTCATACCTCAATCCGGCGGATCCATCGCACACGCGGAAAGGGCGGACATCAAGCGAAGGTGCTGCGTTGGTTTCCCAAGCATTTTTGCCGTTTGTCAGCGATAGGAGTTCCTCGAAGTTTTGGTTTGTCATATCAGAGGTCCTTCAATGAACGGCAATGTTCCGGCGGGCGGAATTTCAAGGACGCGGGCATCTGTGGGCATCTCAATGCGAATGTCCTCATAGGAAACAACATAACCTTTTTTTCGATTGGGTTTCCGTTCGCCACTTTGGTCGAGGATGCGTTCGGTGCAGGTTATGTATTGGTCGATGGTTTTGCTGTCAAGTGGATAGGCATTGTGCCCGGCAAAGATTTTCTCCCATTCAGAAGAGCGCGCTCTGAGTTTTTGCTGTGACTGTAAAAAGGTTTCTGCATTGGTGCTGCCGCAAAGGTTCAGAAGTACACCGACAGAAACCACAGTGTCGCCGGAAAAAAGATACCTGTTTTCTCTATCCAAAAAGCAGACGGAACCGATGGAGTGTCCCGGAGCGGAGAGAACTTCAATCGTTCTGCCACCCAGGTCGAACGTATCGCCGTCGGAGAAAAACCGATAAGTTTCATCGTGAGAACAGTATAAAATTCTGCGCAAAACACGTGAAAGAAGCAGACGTAATGGTAGGGGAAGGATGGCATCGAAATATTGCTTACTCTGTTGCAATTTCAGAACCGGTAAATCTTTTTCGTCGATGTATGCCTCACCGAATTGATTGTTGGCACCGCAGTGGTCAAAGTGACCGTGGGTGTTGAGGACGATGAGCTCCTTGCTCGTCAGATTCCGCACCACGCTTTGTAAGTCGCCACCACCCATACCGGTGTCAATCAGTGCAGCACGATCTTCGCCTTCAAGCAAATACATATAGCAGGGTGCGCCGAACAATTTTTCAATGATGAGCGTGGTGCGGTCGTCAATTTTTTCTGTCGTAAAAGTCGAACGGAAAAAGCTCATAGGGCAGTGTACCTCCTGCAGCAGCCAGCGCTGAAAAAAACATTTCTTTGCGACCGCTTCCAGACCGCGCTTACGCAATCCCCCATAAAATGAAGACGGAATCTTCTATTGCTTACATTGTACAAATGTCGATTGCAGAGTTATATCAAAATATTCGGATTTCTTATCAAAATATTCATGTCTTGTTTTATGGCAGTTCATGAGTTTTAAGTGAAACGATTTTATTACTTTATCACATGAGGCTATGCTCGAAATTGCACATGCCAAAGGTGAAATTCTTTTACCCTTCTCTGAAAATGTTCAATATAATGAAAACATGGAAAATGAATTTGGGTTTGCTCTTGCAGGCGGAGATATCCATGAGGAAAGAGGGCGTGTATTTCGGCATGTCCCGTTTGTGATGGAGCAAAAATTAATCGACTGTGTGGCAAGCGGAGATGAGGAAGGTTCGCTTGCGGTTCTTGCGCAAATTGAACGCCGTGGTGCAAAGGCAAAACTCTCGGAGGAACCTTTGCGCAGTGCGAAAAATTCTGTCATCTGTACGATAACCATCCTTGCACGTGCTGCCATTCGGGCGGGCGTGGACGCAGATGAGGCTTTCGCGGAGTCTGATTTTTTGATACGTGAGGTCGAAACGCTCCGCGCGTCGAAGGAGGTGCTTTCGTTTGAGGGCGATGCACTGATGCGCTTTGTGGGGCTCGTCAACAGCAGGGCACTTTCGCATTATTCATTTCCCGTCGGACGTGCGACGCATTATATAGAAGTTCATCTGAGTGAAAAAATTACACTTGCCGACGTGGCAAAATACGCGCAGGTT
>JAITTH010000140.1 GCA_031287295.1 Eubacteriales Family XIII. Incertae Sedis bacterium | reverse complement strand
GCTTTTTCAGGATTTTTCGCAGATTTCAAGCCAAGAATGCCAAAGGCCAAATAGATTGCTCCGATGAAGATAATAATGAAGCCAATCGCGGCACCCAAACCCGTCAGGCTGTAGGAGAGTGAGCCCAACATATAGCTCCCTGCAGCAGCAACCAAAATTCCTGATAGGATAGCAAGTGCGCCAAAGACGATGTTGATGATCCCCCCGACTAAAATTAGTGTCTTCCCATTGCCAGTAGTGTTCATAGTTCTACCTCCAAACTGTTAAAACGAACCGGACTCAATATAATATCAATACATTCTATCATTTTTATGGGATTTTGTGTCAAATCTCTATCCATGAGTCCTTTGCGATACGTACATACATAGAATAGAGGCATCGTCCGCGCCATTTCGGTGCAAGAATAACCTCCGATTCGAGAAAAAAATCAACGAAAAAAACTTTGGTCTAAGCGAAAGGGAGTTCGAGCAATCCGCTCTACCTTATGCTATAATAGCATTAAAATAAATCACATTATTTTAATAGATAAGGCAGAAATATGGATATAAATGATACTATATTAGCACTTATAGAGAAGAGTCCCGATGCGATTACAACAAGGTTGGCGCAGCGGGTTCGTACACGGCGTCTTGAAATGAACTTGACACAACTTGCGCTTGCAACGCGAGCGGGTCTTTCCTATGCTACCTATCGGCGCTTTGAAACAACGGGTGAGATTTCCTTGCATAATCTTGTGATGATTGCACTTGCTTTGGGCACGAGTGACGATTTCAGCGTGCTTTTTGCAACGCGAAAATATGAAAGCATAGAGCAAATCGTGCGTGAAAAAAAGGATTCTTTGAGACAACGGGGACGGCAGAATGAGTAAAATGCGTAATAGGATAGATCCGATTCATTCGGTAGAGGTTACGATGGATTCTGAGTCGGTCGGAACCCTTGTCTTAACACCCGGCAATGTGTGTGCCTTCCAATATCATGCGGATTATTTACGAAAAGGTGTATCCATTTCACCCTTTCATCTGCCATTGACTTCCAGTCTGTATCTTGCAGAAAGCACACCTTTCCGAGGCAATTTTGGCGTGTTCGATGACAGCCTTCCGGATGGCTGGGGTAATCTTGTACTCGACCGATATCTGCGATCCAAGCAAGTTGACCCGAATGCACTCTCCGTAATGCAACGCCTTTGTTTCGTCGGGGAAAGCGGGCGCGGTGCATTGTGTTATCTACCCGATCACAGTCCGGATATCACAAATGCAGGTTTTGATTTTGAAGAGTTTCGACGCGAGGCAGAACAATTATTTGCGTCTTCCGATTATATCGGGGAAAACATGGAAGCCTTGTATTGCTATGGTGGCTCTTCCGGCGGAGCACGCCCGAAGGCATTTGTTACGATAGACGGTCGGGAATGGATGGTGAAATTCCCGAATTCAGCAGACCCAAAAGATGTGGGGAAAATTGAATACGAATATTCGCTGCTCGCAAAAGCCTGTGGAATTGAGATGGCAGAAACGAAATTGTTTGAAGACCGTTATTTTGGCGTCGCGCGCTTCGACCGGGCAGGGGATAAGCGCATCCACACAGTCAGCGCAGCAGGAATCTTGCATGCCGATTATCGAATGCCAAGTATCGATTACACATCGTTGCTGCTTGCATGCAATCAACTTTCGCGCAATCTAAAAGAGACAGAAAAACTTTTCCGTTTAATGGTCTTTAATGTTGTGATTTCGAATCGGGATGATCACGCGAAAAATTTCTCTTTTCAGTTGATGGATGGGAATTGGCGCTGTGCCCCTGCTTACGACCTCTTGCCATCGTACGGGTTCGGGGGATGGCATACGACCACCATAAACGGTAGTGGAGACCCCAAAATGAACGATATCTTAGCGGTGGCAAAAACTGCCGGAATTTCAGAAAATATAGCACGGTCTATCGTTCATGAAGTTCGCATGGAATGTCGTAATGCCAAGAAGGAAAAAATAATATTAGAGCAAGAGGAATGAGCAGGAGCGATAATAGCGATGGAGTTTCTAATGGCTGCAGATGGGCAAATTTCACAACCAGCAATGTTTTCGTTTATAATGAATCTGTCAGCAATTTTAATGATATTTAAAGAATTGTTCAATGGCGCTTACATCTTTGGGTTCTATGATGAATGCATAAACAGGATGCAGGGAGGCAGGAAAATTGCTGCCATAGAGGAGAAGAAAAATGAGCATCACAATTGAACAAGTTGAACAGCTTACATCCAGAACAGGCGTATCGTATGCAGAGGCAAAAGCGGCACTCGAAGCAGCAGACGGTGACCTTCTTGAAGCCCTGATTGCGCTCGAGCGTGATGGGAAGACAACGCACAAAAGTGCCACATACAGCACAAACGAGGCCACTCCGGAATCCTATACCGGTAGCGGGCGCAGTAACGAGGGCGGTCAGGGAAACAACGACAAGACAGGAAATTATGAGCACGGTGCAAAGCAGGGTGGCACGACAGAGGAATATTCTTCCCGGAACGATTCGAAAGATCGCGAAGATTACAAGCAGGGCACAGACGGATTCGGCGAAATGCTCAACAAGCTTTGGAAAGGCTTTCTGCGTCTGTTCCACCGCGGTAACATCAATCATTTTGAGGTCTTCCAACGCGGAAACAGGATCATAAGCATTCCAACAACAGTGCTCGTGCTCTTACTCATCTTTGGATTCTGGTTTGTCCTGCCGGCACTGCTCATCGGGCTGTTCTTTGGATGCCGATACAGATTCAGAGGTCCGGATCTTGGGCGTGAAGATATCAATCGCGTGATGGACAGTGCAGGCGAGACGGCAGAAAACTTAAAGCAGTCGATGAAAGACACTGCGGAGGAATATACGAAGGAAGAACAATAGAGTAGGGTTGAGGCATGGCGGATCGGATATTAATTGTTGAAGATGATGAAAAACTTGCCCGTATGGTGGAGCTTGAACTTGCGCACGAAGGCTACGAAGTGAGCAAAAGGACAGATGGTTTCTCAGGGCTTGAAGCAACGGAGAGCGAGGACTTCGACCTCGTTCTTCTTGACATCATGCTGCCGGGACTTTCGGGTATCGAAGTTCTGCGCAGACTCAGAAAAAACAAGTCAATTCCTGTCATACTGCTTACCGCCCGAGACGAAGTGGTTGATAAGGTTATGGGACTTGACAGTGGCGCGGATGACTATATTACGAAACCGTTTGCCATTGAAGAGCTTCTTGCACGGATACGCGTCGCGCTGCGCAAGAGTGAACAGGGTTCAGTGCTCCTTGGCGCAAACGCGTCAAGTGAATACCATGACAGTGTTTCATTGCGTTCCGAAACGGAAGTGCTCACTGCCGGCG
>JAITTH010000113.1 GCA_031287295.1 Eubacteriales Family XIII. Incertae Sedis bacterium | reverse complement strand
ATTCCATGGATTCTTCCTTTTCCCGGATAAGAATATAAAGCAGGTCGATAAGGAAAATGGTAATGAGCAGCGCGATGGTGCTTCCTTCAAATTTTAGTTCACCACCGGAGGCAGCGTTCACCGTATGAACAATTCCATTCAACACAGACGGCACATTCTCGCCGAGCGGAACACCGCCGAAAACAATGCCACCAACAACATTCCACAACAGATGTGCGAAAACCGGCGCCAGAATACCTCCTGTATAAAGCCGGAGAAGACCATATAAAGTGGATGAGGCAAAGGCAAAGAAAATCGCAACGGGACCGCTTGCCAACGCAGAGCCGTTGAGCACAATGAAGAGCAACGCCGTTGTCATGACGCTCACAACACCACCGTATTTCTCGTTCAAGAGCGAAAAGATATAGCCACGCAGCAGGAGCTCCTGTGTCAGCACGTTCAAAACCACAACCAAAATCCAAACCATCAGATTGGGCGGAATGTTGACGGCATCATAGGATAGGTTATCGTTGAAAAAGAATAAACCTATGGTTCCCCCTATCCAGAAGATTCCTACAAAGGCAGCAAGCCCTAAATCACGAAAAACCTTTGTCGTGATACAAAATTCCATCCTTTTGCGATCCATCGCAAGGAAAAACAACAGCGAGGTGAGCACCGCAAAAAGAAACGCGGTGGCAGGTGCCCACAAAAGCTGAGGAACCGTTTCATTCCCAAGGGGAGAAACGCCCCATGACACACTATGCTGAACCACGAAAGAAAACGTTGTCCAAAGGAGCAAAAACCCAACGATTTTAAAGAGCACTTCAACAAACTTCTTCATCGTACCGGCTGCCCTCTTCCGTACCGTTCTGTTTCTTTGCGAATCGTGGCGGCAAAACGCTTCTTACGGTAATTATTTGGCACGCGCCAACTCCAATTTTGAGGACCAACGGTAGACGGTGTATTGAGCCGGGCATCCGCACCCAAACCCAGATAATCCGAAAGTGGAATGATTGCCGTGTCCGCGATACTCGCGAGCGTCGCACGAATCATAGACGATCGTAAATTTGTACGCAATACGCCCAAATACATGCAGGCATTTTTTATGACATCTGTATGTTCCGCTGAAATCCAGCCTTCAAGGGTGTTGTTGTCGTGCGTGCCGGTATAGACAACCGCATTCCGATGATGGTTGTGCGGTAAATAGGTGCTTTCCTCTCTTGGGTCAAAGGCAAACTGCAAGACAATCATATCCGGATATCCACTGTCGGACAGCAACTTTCTCGCATGATCTGAGAGGATGCCCAAATCTTCCGCAAGGATTTTCAAACCCGGAAGTTTTTTCTGAACCGTATGAATGAAATCCATGCCCGGTCCTTTTACCCATTTTCCATCAGCAGCAGAACCTTCGATCGGAATCGAAAAAAACTCGGAGAAACCCCGGAAATGATCGATTCGGCAGTAATCATACAGGCGGTCTGCCTGTGAAAGTCGCTGTAACCACCAACGATATCCGTCGTTTTTGTGGTACGCCCAATCGTAAACCGGATTCGTCCAAACCTGCCCGTTCGCAGAAAATTGATCCGGAGGTACACCGGAAACCGCCGACGGCTGACCTTGCCTCGCTCCTCTTTTGAATGTTTTGAAAAGTGCCGGATTTGCCCTATAATCTGCAGATTCTTCCGAAACATAATACGGAATATCGCCGATTATTTGTATCCCCTTTTGATTCACATAACGATGCAACGCATCCCACTGCTCGAAAAAGAGAAATTGTAAGCGCTCCCATATGTCTGTCGTTACAGAAGGCATCCGATTCTCCATAAAAGATGCATAATCGCGGAGCCAATAGGCTTCTGTCTCTCGAAATTGCGAAAACTTCTTCCCCTTCTCACCTACGGTACTCGCGGCATCGACAAGAATCGGAAAGACTTCCTCCGCGAGGTAATCATAGTTGACACGAAGGTTCGATTCTTCCGGCGCATTTCTTCGAAGAAGTCGCAATCTTCTCTCGTCAATACGACGTTGTGCCAACAAAATATCCAGATCAATGAAAAATGGATTTCCCGCAAATGCGGAAAGGCAGCGATAAGGGCTATTATACTCTGCTGTTGCTCCTATTGGAAGAATTTGCCAGAGCCTTTGCCCTGCCTCCGCGAGAAAATCCGCAAAATCATAGGCAGCACGTCCAAGGGTACCGATTCCGTAAGGTGACGGCAAGGAGAAAATCGGTAATAAAATCCCACTCTTTCGTTTCATCCCCATATCAATTCAAAGATGTCCGTCTCGGTTGGTGGCATCTCTACATCCAACAATCCTTCATGAATCTGTATGACGCTTCCGGTTGTCAGAGATTTTGCCTTCGTCCAGTTCATCTCACAGAACATCTGGCGATGACGTGTTTCTTGGCAGTCTTTTACAGCAAACAAGTCGATGACAATGTGGTGTGTTTCGTTCGTAGGATTTACCAAAGTAAGAAGAACCTGCTCTTCTGCAAGAGACCCAAAAGCGTCTTCTCCCCCCAAGTTGTAGCGAAGAATTCCAAGAACATTTCCGTTCGTCGAATAAAAAATAACATGTCCCGAACGCAACACCGGATAAGTGGCACGAAGACCGGAGAGGAAGATATGCCAATCCTGCATCTTGGTATCGCATACGGAAAAAGGCATACGATTGAACGGATCGAGCAATCCTGTCATGCCAACCTCATCTCCATAATAAATAGAAGGCATTCCGGGAATCGAAAACTGTATGGCGACAGCAAGGCGTTGCAGTGCCGCACCTTGCGCCTCTGCACTTTCCGTAAGTTCAAACTGCGCCTGTTTTTCTCGCGATAAGGTGCGCCCATTTTCGCCGGTAGCCAAAACACTGCGAATGCGCGCCGAATCGTGAGACGAAAGCAAGTTCATGAGCGAATACACCATCTCTTTGG
Organism: Eubacteriales Family XIII. Incertae Sedis bacterium; assembly: GCA_031287295.1. GTDB lineage: Bacteria > Bacillota > Clostridia > Peptostreptococcales > Anaerovoracaceae > JAISTV01. The sequence goes on along the minus strand of JAITTH010000113.1, from coordinate 2,417 downwards.
GATAGTTTTGATTCTGGCTCACAAGAAAACGCCGATACGTAAAGGCATCGATTTTTCCCAGGAGGAATTCGGTTGTCCGCACGGAAAAGGGATAGTTCATCACACTATCGAGACCTCTGCCCAGTGCGTAACTCCTTCCGATGTTGTAGCTTTGCTTGGTCGTAGCATCTTCCCATACTTCGCCGAGAAGAAAACTATCCGGATTGATGGACTTCATGACAGCACGCATCTTCTCAATGGTTGCGTCCGGCAGTTCATCTGCGACGTCAAGTCGGTACCCTGCAACACCGCGTTGCATCCAAGTACGAAATACACTTTCTTCTCCCTCGATCATGAATTCGTTCCAGAATGGATTGTCTTCATTGACCTCCGGAAGCGTATCGAACCCCCACCAACAATCGTATTCATTCGGGAATTTATGGAAACGATACCACGAGTAGTATGGCGAAGACTGACTTTGATAGGCACCGACTGTTTCATATCGCTCATATCGATTGAAGTAAATGCTGTCGTCTCCGGTATGCGAAAAAACACCGTCAAGTAAAATCCGAATGCCGAGTGCCTTTGCGTCTTTTACGAGTTCGTAGAAGTCGTCTATCGTCCCAAGCATGGGATCGATTTTTAAATAGTCCGCTGTATTGTAACGGTGATTCGAGTCTGCCTCAAAAATAGGATTCAAGTAAATAACCTTTACACCCAGCTGAACGAGCCGAGGTAGTTCTTCTCGAATTCCTTGGATATCTCCCCCAAAAAAATCAACCGGTTCGTAGTGCGATTTCCCCTCGACCGGTTTCCAATCCGGAAGTTCATCCCATCGCTCATGCAAGTGCATATTCGTTCGCCCTTTTTCGTGATGGTAAGCAAGTCCACCTTTTGCGGTTTCTTCGTTGCCACGACGCAAACGATCCGGGAAGATTTGATACAGTATCGCACCTTTTGCCCAATTCGGGGTACGGAAGGATGCATCGTATACGGTAATTTGAAACGCAGGTGGCGTATTCGAAAAAACACGTCCAATGCCACTGTTGTCACCGGGTTCGGTCCCATAATAAATGACAGCACCCCCCGAAAACTTAATCCGGAACCAATACCACAAAACCGTCATCTCATGCGGTGCTACAAACGATGTGCGATACATTTCTCCGTCAAAAATCAATCTGTACGCCGATTGGTTTCCATTCACAACCATGAGCTCAACGCTGTCAACCGAAATGTCGAACACAGAAAGTGCTATCGATATTTCTGAACCGACTTTGACGGCCCCAAGAGGTTTGCGATAGAGTTCCTTCGCACTTTCATGGACAATATTGGAGTCGCGTACGACCATTCCGCCTAAGTGTATCTCATTCATTCGATTGCTTTCAATCTCCATATCTTTTCATTGTATTCCGTCACGGTTCGATCCGCGAAAAACGTCCCGGCATTTGCGGTGTTGGCAGCAGCAATACGGAACCACCGTTCCGGGTCGCCGTATGTATTCATCATTCTGCTATAGGTGGCATCATAAGACGCGAAGTCGTAAAGGACAAAATACTCATCCGGTCTTGCGCCATTCCCTTCGATCAATATCCTGAAAAGATCTTCGAAGTTTCGATCCGGTCCAACGGGAAGAATTCCATTGCAAAAGCTGTCGAGCAGCTGTTTCAATTCGTGATTTTGTTCATAATAATCGCGCGGTCGATAGCTTCCGTATTTTCTCATTCGGTCAACATCTTCTACTTTCGCACCGAAGATAAAGATATTCTCCTCTCCGACTGCCTCGAAAATTTCCACGTTCGCGCCATCCATCGTACCGATGGTCACGGCCCCGTTCAGCATGAACTTCATGTTTCCGGTTCCGGAGGCTTCAAGCCCCGCAGTTGACAGCTGTTCACTGATGTCGGCAGCAGGAATCAAAATTTCCGCCTCCGAGACGCCATAATTCTCAATAAAGACAACCTTTAAAATATCTTTCGTCTGAGGATCGTTATTCACAAGGTCTCCCACTGCATTGATGAAGCGAATGATCTCTTTCGCCCTGTAGTATCCGGGTGCCGCTTTTGCTGCAAACAAGAAAGTTGCCGGTTGTATCGGCGCCGTGTGGTTCTCCTTAATGCGATAGTACAAATGCAAAATGTGCATTGCCTTCAAAAGCTGGCGTTTGTATTCGTGCAGCCGTTTTGCCTGAACATCAAATGCGGTATCCGTATTAATCTCGACCCCTTGTTTCGTGAAGAGATGATCTCTCAACCTGATTTTGTTTTGCTTTTTCACTTCGGCATAATCGTGAAGAAAGCTTTCATTGTCAAGCAATGACCTTACTCGATCCATTTCGCGATAGTCGCGTAAAAATCCATCTCCAATATGTTCGGTAATGAGTTTCGTTAGCGGCATATTGGCCTTCGCAAGCCAACGTCTATGTGTAATTCCATTGGTAA
>JAITTH010000112.1 GCA_031287295.1 Eubacteriales Family XIII. Incertae Sedis bacterium | reverse complement strand
GACTCATCCTCAACCCCCTCTTCACGCATTTCTTCCGCAGGCATGGCATCTTCGACCGGTTCAGATCGTTGAAAAAAGGTCTCCCCCGGACGCTCCACCAGATGTTCCACAACGGGATTCCGCATCAGGGCGCTCCAGTTCGTATCCAAATCTCTCCATATTTGGAAAGTTGAAAATTTCAAAATCGCAAGGGAGCAGCTTTCATCCACACGAAAAGGCAGATTTGCCTCGAGTAATTTACTTCGAATCTCGGTAAAGACCGTCTTAATGGCAATGCCCGTTTCATCGGTCGCAGGATTTGCAAGCGCATCGAGAGACAAACCTTTTGTGATGCGCAACCATTCGAGCAGGCAGAGATTGGGCTGGGCTAGGTCATCGCCATCGGCGACGATTTGAAATTGCAAAAGTCCGCCGATTCCTGACAGTTTAACCGGCAGCAGCAACAGTGGTGCACGACACTCTCCGCCCCGTTCTTTCGGGTGTATGAGCGATCCGATGGTCAGAAAGAGATAATTGCTTCCTGTCTCCTGTTCCAAGGTCTGCGCCGCCCTTTTCATCTGTCTCAACTGGGTAACATGCTTTGAGGGTTCCAGCGTGGAATAGAGTTCGTGGCGTGTCGCGAACACCATCTTCACGGACGCCGCAGGTATCTCATCTATCGACCTTTTCCCGAAAACCGCCTCAAGACCCTCGGTATCCAAACCGCCTGTCAATTTGATGCGCCGTCCTTTGTGAATCATATCGTCAATCTCTGAAAGCATACCCCCGGGCACGATAAAATCCATCACACGTTTGCTGCTCGGCATATTCAGAAGTGGATTTCTCAGACTCAAATCCAAAAGGTCTCGCTTCCATTTTCTGAAACGCATAGGAGAATCGTCTGTCTGATCGACGCGACCTGTAACCGTCTCATCCTTCTCCTTCCACGCGTCCAGCCTGCGCAAGGCAGAAAAACTGACAAACGGTCGCGCCTCTGTGATGGCAGCTTCCGTCATGGGAAGTGTGTGCTCACGCCCGGAAAGTGGCAGGATGCGATCCAAACGCGCTCGCTGAATATCGACCATCGCACGGAGATCCGAAAAAAGCGAACGCACATAAGTCGCACCCGCCTGTGTCGCTTTGTGGAAATTCATCGCACCCATACCCTTGCCGATGCCAACCATTTCAAGGGGAAGAATCAATCCGGATTCGATGAGATTCGCGATGGTGTTCGCATCTCGAATGAGCGTGGATGCGCCAAGCTCTTCGCTTCTGTAAAAGCCCGGAAAGGCATGTGTTCGCGTAAAAAAGATCACTGCGGAAAGTCCTGCTGCTTCGAGGCACGCTGCATATGTGACCGAGAGATCCACGCAGGTTCCAAAATGATCTGTCAGCACTTGCTCCGTGGTTCGGACTTTCTGACCCGTCTGCTCGAAAGACGCCGGCGGGTTGATATAGGTTAGGTCAAAGGCGCGTAACGCCTCGTAAATTGCACCTGCAATCTGTTCGGCACGCGCCGATCCCGATTGATATCCTTCAATGGAGCCTCTTGAGGTTTTACGGTTGAGCAAATCGGAAGCCGACCGCAAAATCGTTGTGATCTGATCGGTATTCGGCTGAACAAAGGCAGCGATGTACTGCTGCATACCCGGAAGATTCAGGAATTCGTTTGCGGCACTCACTTCGATTGCCAAAGCAAGATGCGGACCGATTTTCCGATCACTGCCTTCGACACCGGACACAGACAAATCGATGTTCAAAATCGCAGCCTGTCTTTCGCGTCCCGAGCTGAGAATGCCCTTAAACTGCGCAAAACGCTGAGGGTTGTCCAGCAATGCCTCTCCGCCGGACCCTATGGGACCCAGCAATTGTTGTTCTACGCGGACGCGTTGCTCCCCGATAGCGAGTTCCGCAGACAGAAACAATTCCGGTAATATTTCGTTGGTGTTGTTGAAAATCGTGATTGTTCGGATGAAAGGGAACCGCGAGGAAATCAGTGCGGCGTTGACGAGAGGTTGGAATTCTATTTTGATGGTGATTCCGTCCCTTGTCTGTTCGATGATGTCGAATAGTTTAAACTGTGTATCCAAATGAATTCCCCCAATTAAAAAGATGAATTTATTATAGCATACGTCTTCGCCGGATATAAATAACGACCACCAGCCGTTAGCTTCATGTGACTGTAGCCTCATGTGGCAGATGAGTGACATACCTACACGTGACAGATGGGTGTTCAGGAACGCGAAGAAATAGCTTCTTGTTCACGACATACCTACACGTGACAGATGGGTGACATACCTATACGTTACAGGTGGGTGACAATCTATACTTTACATATGGGTGATAATTTTGTTATTGATTTTGGTTGAAGCCATGATACAATTAAGTAATCCCTATTAACTTAATAAAGATTTTTAAAGGAGTCGCGTACAATGAAAAAACTTTCTCTCTTGTTTTTGTCTCTCATGCTAATGATCGTTCTGGTTGCTTGTGGCAGCAAAACCGATAGCGATAAGAGCACAACCTCGCCGCCAACATCACAAAGCGAAACAGAAGACCCATCGGATTCTGCCGACATTTCCGGCACCGAAGAATATCCTTATCTAACGCCGATTATCCCTGATGATCTGAGTCCCAATCCGGACAGCTTCCAGATTTCGCTAGACGGCAACGTTCTCACGCTGCCTGCATTGTATTCAGATTTTGTCGCTCTTGGTTGGGAATCTGAAGATATTGACGATCAAACACTAAAGCCCGGCTTTATGACGATTGGAAATACCAGCCTTGATAAAGGCGATGCGAGGCTAGCCGGCGCGAATTTTATCAACCTTGGCGATAAAGAAGCGCCTCTATCCGAGTGCCATGTATATGGGGTTTCCTTTATATATAGCAAGTGGAACGCTCTCGGCACATCATTCGTACTTCCGGGAGGTTTGCATGTTGCTTCTACTTTAGATGAAATAATTGCTGCTTATGGTGAACCGACAGAGAGGGACGATTCAGTCGCCCGGACAACAAAACTCACGTACAGATTTGATGAGGACAAATATATAAGGTTTGAAATAGACAATGAGTACGCTCCCTTCGGGAACCAGATCGCAATATACACTGCTTAGATATATTGAAAGACAAAAGACGTCAGAACGGATTTGTTCTGACGTCTTTTTTTTGTATTTTCTGCGACAAAACGGGGCGATTCCTCTTTGGCAAGATTATAGAATTTATCGAATGTCTACGTTGCCAACTTCGCCTCAGCGGCAACCTGCAGAAACAAATCATACTTTTTGTCTGCACGTTTCATGATGGCAGAGGCGGTGAAGTAGCCGCCAAGGATAGCGAGCAGTACAATGACGATAGCAAGGAGCACGACTGCGCCGTTGCCTTTTGTCTTTGAATTCTTAACAGAGCTGATGATTCGCCCGAATGCGGACGGCACGTTTCGAGCAGCCGAAATGACGTTGCGCGCATTCGCGTACGTATTCCATGCAGCGATTCCGCCACTCTTGAGGCTCTTGTGTTTCCAGAAAGAAATGAGGCTATGAATCCAAATGATGATGCCACTTGGGATAATTGCCAAAATGATGAACAAATAACTGATGTCTGAAACGAGTTGCAAAAGGAGCCGGCTCTGATCCGGGGAAAGCCATCCGAAGTTTGGTCCCACATAAGACAATACGATCATAATGAGGAAAGAATAGACCATCGTAAACCCTGCAATCGCCATGACATAACCTGCAATGGTAAGTACGCGCGTGCCTCCGCCGATTTGCTTTGCCTCCGACCAGATGCGTCCAACCGAAACAGCATTCCACCAACTAATTCCAAAATTTACAACAAGCAGTATTCCTGTAAAAAGTATCGTCACAATCATTCCTCCCAAAGAATCGCCACATGAGGCTATAAATTTATTATAACATACGCCTTCGCCGAACATGGACAGAAGGGGGCCTAAAGGGGGCCAGAAGGGGACGGTACGATTTTGACAACTTTCTGAGATGGGGGACGGTTTGGACAGAAGGTGATACATTACCGAACTGATATTTCTCGTCAAAAAGCGGGAGGGAAATTATTGTTTCACTCCCGCTTCTCTTTCATTTTACTTTATTGCACGACATCGTAATTGGCTCAGTTAGATTACATTTTTAACAGTTAGTCGCCTTCCTCCTACGCCTGATAAGAATCAGAAGCCCCAGCAGGCAGCAGAGCGAAAGGAAGGAAAGCGCAAACAGAAGGTCGGTCGGCGTCTCATCGCCGGTATCCGGAATGATGGCTCCGGGTCCGTTTCCAGTC
>JAITTH010000045.1 GCA_031287295.1 Eubacteriales Family XIII. Incertae Sedis bacterium | reverse complement strand
ATTTCATTCCTCAAAACAAGGAACATCGAAAACCGTTTCAATATCTACTAGTCTACATGATTCTTCCAGGAAATAGACACTACCCTTTGCCACCATTATTCACGGTTCACAAAAAGATGTTACAATTGACAAATAATTAACAATCATTCCTCGCCGGCGACATTGTAGTTCGTGTCTGCACCATCGGTTTCTTTATATCCCAAATACAGTCGAACAAGCTCTGTTCGTGTATTAATTTGAAGCTTTCTGAAAATGCTATACAGATGCTTATTTACAGTGCTTTCCGAAATATATAGGGCATCGGCAATTTCCGCCACATCTTTTCCGCTGCCGATCATTTGGGCGACCGTAGACTCCCTGCTCGTGAGATTATATCGCATCGCGAAATCGTCTGTACCCTCGTTACAACACTCCTTGCTCACCCCATTGGGATAAAAGCGATAGAACCACAAGGAAAGATGCTCATTCAGGGTCGCCAACATTTCCATTTCATTGTCGGAAAAATCACTGGCTTCTTGATCGCGCCAAAGATTGATTGAACCAAAATAAACACCTTCGTAACTGATGTTGGTGCTCATCGCAAAGTGAATATCTTGTGGACACATCCAGTTTAAGTAAAACAGATCTTTGAATCGATTTTTTTCATTGATAAAGTCGCTTTCACGAAACACATTGCTGTTGCTTCGCGAGAAAAAGAAAAGGGAAGGCTCCGCCCATTTGAATTTCCGGTAATAATCTGCGAGATACTCTTCTCCGATGTTCTTGGAAACCGGGAGAAAATACTGAATTCGCGTGTTATAAACGCGCCCCAAATCGAAAATGGCACATTTGTATGGAATGATTGTTGTAAGTTGCCGGAGAAAATCTTCTCTGAGCTGTGCGAGTTTTGTTTTTTCATTGATGGAATAGACAATTTCATTAATCTTCTCCCATTGTTTTGTACGTATAAAACTCATTGTTCCATCTCCTCACTGAATGTTCCTAAAATACTGAAACACGGAACGTGCAGCAGCAATATTCATCCCAGGTACGGCGAGAAGCGATTGTTCATCCGCTTCTTTCACCGCTTCAACACTTCCAAAAAATGTAAGTAACGCATTGCGACGTTTTTCCCCAACACCCGGTATTTCGTCAAGCTGGGAACGAATGACCACAGATTTCCGGACACCCCTATGGTACTCAATAACAAATCGATGAACCTCTTCTTGAATATTCCCGATCAGCCGATATAACTCCGGTCTTTCCTTTAACGAAAGCTCCCTGTCTTGGTAGATCAGTGCCCGGGTACGATGTCGATCATCTTTGACCATTCCCGCCACAAGCAAGTTTAACCCCATTGCACGGACAACCTGTTCTGCGGCGTGTACGTGCCCTGTGCCGCCATCAATGAGTATCAGGTCCGGTAATATCGAAAAGCCTGAATCTCCGTTTATTCCGCGTTTTAGGCGACGATAGAGCACTTCCTGCATGGCACCGTAGTCATCCCCTTGTGTATTTCCGCGAATCTTGAACCTGCGATAGTCTGATCGAATCGAATGGCTGCCCGAAAAGACGACCATTGCTCCGACCGTGTCTGCCCCGCCCGTGTTAGAGATATCATAGGCCTCCATGCGAAGCGTATGCCCTTCCTCCGGTAGATGTAAGATATCTCGAAGCATCTGCGCCAACGAAGTTTCCTTTTCCTGCTCACTTTGCAACCTCTTTTGCATCAGCTGCATCGATTCGCGTACATCGTTCATGGCCAACCGAAGAAGCTCTTTCTTCCGTCCGCGCTCCGGAACGACAAACTTCACACCACTCCCAAGGTTCTTGCTCAGCATTTCTGCGAGCAACACTTCCTCATCCAAATGTTCTTCCAACACAATCTCTTTTGGAATCATCGTCTGATTCGCATAGTACTGCGAAACAAAAGCTCCGACAATCTCTTTCTTCAAGCTTTCCGGACCTGCATCCAGATAGTGATTTTCACGTCCGACAAGTCTGCCATTTCGAACAAAAAACACCGTGACCTGCGCAACTGAATTTTCTCCGAGGTCCGTTGCGAGAATAATGTCCATATTCCCATACGAAAGCAGTTCCACTCGTTGCTTTTCGGTAACCGATACGGCAGCAGCAATATAATCCCGATATTTTGCTGCCTCTTCAAAATGCAATTCGTCTGACGCCTCGTGCATTTCCTTTGTTAAGTACGAAATGACAGTGTCTCCATGCCCCTTTAGAAAATCTACAATGGCGGCAATGTCTTTCCGATAAGCTTCTTTGTCTGCGATTCCCTGGCAAATCTGTCGGCATTTATGAATATGTCCCAAGAGACATGGTCTGTAATTCTCCGGGAACTTTTCGTATGCACATCGTTTCAAACGAAAAATATCATTCAAAAGATCGATGATTCGATTGGCAGCGGAAACATCCGCATAGGGCCCGAAATATTTGCTTCCGTCATTTTTCAAAATACGCGTTTTCAGGAGACGTGGCCACTCCTCTCCAAAGGTTATTTTTATGTAAGGGTAGGTTTTGTCATCGCGCAGCATCACATTGTATTGCGGCAAATAGCGCTTAATCAGCGTATTTTCGAGCAGCAACGCTTCCATTTCAGTTTGCGTTACAATGTACTCGAACTCCGTAATATGCGACACCATGGCAGCAACTTTTTTATCGTTCGTTCCCCCTGAACGAAAATATTGTCGCACACGTTTTTTGAGTGAAATCGCCTTGCCAACATAAATAATCTCACCATACTCGTTTTTATGCAGATAGACACCCGGCTTATCCGGTAAAGTCTTCAGATTTTCTTCGATGTCAAACATCTTCTACTTCTTACGCTTCGTACCACGTTGTCAGTAAATAATTCTTGATCTCTTGCTTTGTCTGATCATCCCATGGCTTGATTTTTAAATACTTTGATATTCCATTTTTCGAAAAAGCAGCTTCTGAGAAACTCGGTGCAAACTTCTCTTCATTGGAAAAATAAATCACCTGTTCTTGATCCAGTCTCGTACGCATAGCACTTTCAAGAGAATTTTCCCTCGCACTTTCCGCCACCGAAAACCATTGAACAAAATTTGAGGCACTGCTTTGCTCTTCTTTCGAGGCTTTCGCATTGACATAGATTTCTTTTCGAACGCTCAAAGCAAGCGATGCATTCACTTTTACGTCGTTCTTTTCCGCAACAACCCCATTTTCTGTATAGGGAAGTTTAAACGGTATAAAAATCAAATTGGCAGCACGATCGGCATTCCGCTCACTGATGTCTGCAAACGCACCACTTTCAATCGGAAGAAACAGTGCCTTTCCATCTGCAAAAATTTGCAAGGTTTGTTTGTATCCGTAATTCGTGCCACTTACAAAATCGTTCCCTCGAACCCCTGCCGAATAACTTCCTGCAAGATAGCTCGTCAAGTCGTTCAGCCCTTGAATATAGGCAGAAAACGGGGGATCTACCAACGCAAAGGCACTTGCCGTCGGTGTGGTAAGAGCATCGGCAATCGCCTGTGGTGTTGTTGTGAAAAAGGCCTGATCCAACAGAAAAGCACCATAGAATTCCGTACCGCCACCTTCTATGGCAAAAACGCCGTTCAGATCCCGAAGCACATCTCCCTTCTTCTCTCGAAAGGTAAAAGTTTGCCCACCGAGCGTAAAACTTCCGATCTCATTCTTTTTAATATACGCATCGAGGCACACAACAAAATTCATCCACTCGGCATATTCAGCGGAGAAAAGTGCCTCCATGAAGGCATCCGATTCTTGCGCCGCAACCAATCCGGAAAGCATTCTTCGATCTACGACAAAACCCCGCCCAATCAACTCAAAGGCTGCCGGAGATACGCCTTTGATGTAGCCGTCTTTTTTGAGAAAGGCCGCCTCCGGAAATTCCCCCGTAGCAACAACGAAAGCGGCAGGCGGATTCGCAGATACCAACGCACGCTCCAAATCTCGAAAGTCATTTTCAAGGGAATCCGAATAGATCGGTTCAATCGCAATACCCTTTTCCGTGCGATATTGATCCAATAGTTCACCGATCTCAATCTGATCTGCCCCACTCCCAAAATAAACGGAAAAATCGTAAACGACATCCGAAGGGGCAATTTCTTCCTCTTTTTTGCAACCGGAAAAGAGCACGCTTAGGAGCATGATTCCAAGTAGGAAGCCCGAAACATATCGTTTTGTTTTTTGTTTCATGAAAGCAAATCTCCCACTCTTCTATTTTGGCGCCCGGAAGAAATACTCCGCAAGTGCTTTTCCCGAAGAGAAATACGTCCCTTTTCCCCCGGAACTTTCCGAAAAAGTCTGTCCTTTACGTTCCCGCGCGTCTCGACTGTCGTACAGAACAAAAGGAACCGGCTCATCGGAATGCGTACGAAGTGCAAGAGGCGTCCGGTGGTCGGGAACCACGAGAACCCGATAATCTTCGCCTTTTTCTTCGAGATATTTCAATACCGGTTCGGCAACAACTTGATCTATGATTTCAATGGCTTTTATTTTTTCCGAACGATTTCCTTGGTGCGAGCACTCATCCGGAGCCTCCACGTGAATATAGACAAAGTCGCGACCGCTTTCGAATTCCCGGATTGCCGCGGTGGCTTTCCCTGCAAAATTGGATGTGAGCGTGCCCGTCGCACCTTCCACCGATACCGGATTCAGCCCTGCAAATACACCGATGCCTTTGATAAGATCGACCGCAGAAATGACACTTCCTTCAATTCCAAATTTCGTCTTGAAAGATTCTAAGGATGGACGTGTTCCCTCACCCCATATCCAAATACCATCTGCCGTATTTAGACCACGCTCCGCACGGGAACGATTCACGGGATGATCTTGCAGCAATCGGGAACTCTCGCGCATCATGTCCAAAATGAATTCACTGCCCTCACCTTTGGGCAGGTAATCGCCAATGCGTTGGGTCAAAATGTCGTGCGGTGGCGTAAGCTTATAACCCGCCAGTTCCGCCACAACATTCCCGATTCCGCTTTCCGTAGGAAAATCCCCATCTTCAATCATGAGAATATGTCGATAGCTGACGCCCGGGAAAAATCGCGCACGTCCGCCGTTTTTCGGGTTTCCGAAGCCAAGCTTTTCATCGAGAAACCGAATGATTTCTGCGGCTTCTTCATTGGTAATATCACCTGCGCTATGATCGATGATGATCCGATCTTCATAGGCATCGCTCTCTTTGTTTTCGGTGGCAAACGTCACGAGATTTGTGCGAAACGACACATCTGTATTCGACATTGTAAGCCCCATGCTCCCGGCTTCCAAAGGGGAACGCCCCGTAAGATCTTTTTCGGGATCGTAGCCCATAACCGCAAGATTGGCAGCATCGCTCGCCGGCGGAATGCCATCCGGTATGTTTTTTACAAGACCCACTTCTCCATGCGTCGCAAGTTTTTGAAAATTCGGCATATGTGCTTCGTCGAGCGGTGTCTTTCCTGAAGAGACATCCGGTCTGTCCGCACTTCCATCCGGCACGATAATGAGATATTTCATTGATTTTCTTCCTCGTATTTCTTCATAAATGTAATGAGCGCTTCAATGCCTTCCATCGGCATCGCATTGTAGATACTGGCACGCATTCCGCCCGCCAATCGATGCCCATTCAAATCGATTAGCTCGTTTTCTTTCGCCTCTGCCACAAACTTCTTTTCAAGCTGTTCATCGCCGATGCGAAACACCACGTTCATAAGCGATCGGCTATCCGGCTTTGCAGGCGCGTAATAAAATGCGCTTGCATCAATAAAGTCGTATAGAAGACCTGCCTTTGCTTTGTTGTTTTCCTCTGCACCGGCAACCCCTCCGTGGGCGAGCAGATACTTGAACACTTCTCCTGCGATGTAAATGCACCATGTCGGAGGCGTGTTATACATCGAACCGTTATCGGCATGGGTTTTGTAATTGAAATAGATCGGTGTTTCCGAAGGTGCCTTGCCAAGGAAATCTTCCCGAACGATTACGATTGTAAGCCCTGCCGGTGCAACGTTCTTCTGCGCACCTGCATAGATGAGTGCAAACTTCGACACATCTATTTCTTCTGATAGAATGCCCGATGAGAAATCCGCAACCAGCGGTATGTTGCCTGTATCGGGAATTTCTGCATAGCGCGTTCCAAAGATGGTATTGTTCAGTGTAATGTGCACATAATCGGCATCCGCACGAAAGTCGGCGGGTCTCGTCTTCGGAATATAGCTGAAATTCGCGTCTTCCGATGTTGCCGCAATGCGAATATCTCCATACTTTTTCGCTTCTTCTGCCGCTTTTTTTGCCCACACCCCCGTAAGGATGTAATCGGCTTTGCGCGTACCCGTGAGTAAGTTCGCAGGCACCATAGAAAACTGTAGCGTAGCCCCGCCTTGCAGGAATAATACTTTATAATGCTCCGGAATATGCATCAATGTACGCAGATTTTCTTCTGCTGCGAGAATGACCGCATCGAATGCTTTCGAGCGATGACTGATTTCAAGAATGGACATCCCCGTTTCGTTAAAATTCATCATTTCGCGAGCTGCCTGCTCCAAAACCGGTGGCGGCAACATCGACGGTCCCGCAGAAAAATTATAAACTCTTTTCGACATATTTCCTCCTATAACACTGCCTAATATTATAGCATATTCCCCATCTACCGCATATAATGTTAAGGTAAAGGGGGTAGCAAGCCCCCTTCCAAAGCCATCCGATAAAAGATTTTGAAAAAGGAACCAGTATGTATCAAATCGCAGCACTCAATAAAATTTCTCCGAAAGGAACCGTCCTGTTCACCGAGAATTATAAAACCGCAACAGACAGTTCAAAGGCAGACGCCTATCTTGTCAGAAGTCAGGATATGCACGAAATGACGTTACCGAAAAGTCTCCTGGCAATTGCCCGTGCCGGCGCAGGGGTGAACAACATTCCGATTGAACGCTGTTCCCAAAAGGGCATCGTTGTTTTTAACACCCCGGGCGCAAACGCAAACGCGGTGAAAGAACTTGTCTTGTCATCCATTCTGATGGCAGCACGAAATATGATCGATGCCGTCACATGGACAAGAGGCATCCCGGCAAACGCCGCACAGGCTGTCGAAAAATATAAATCCCGATTTGCGGGAGAAGAGATTGCAGGCAAACGTCTTGGCGTGGTCGGACTCGGAAACATCGGCGTAATGGTCGCCAATGCAGCAGAAACGCTTGGTATGCGTGTCGTCGGATACGACCCCTACATGACCGTTCAAAACGCACACGACCTATCTCCATCGGTGCGCATTTACGAGTCGCTGGAAACCTTGCTTCCACTCTGTGATTATGTGACGATTCACGTCCCTGCCATGTCGCAAACCGTAGGCATGTTCAACTACCAACTGATGGACAGCATGAAAAACAAAGCCGTGCTTCTGAATTTCTCGCGCGACACCTTGGTGGAAACCGAAGCCCTGAGACGGGTGCTTGCCGAAAAAAAACTTCGCCTGTATGTAACCGATTTTCCCATCGACGAACTGCTTTCCGAGAGCAATGTCGTTCTCATTCCGCATCTCGGCGCATCCACGAAAGAATCTGAAGAAAATTGCGCCGTAATGGCGGTTACGCAACTGATGAATTATCTGGAAGACGGAACCATTTCAAACTCGGTCAACTTCCCGAATTGTGCACCGGGACATAAGAACGCCGATATGAGAGTCTGCATTTTGAATCAGAACATTCCGAATATGCTCGGGAAAATTACCGGCGCAATCGCGTCCATGAATCTGAACATCAACAAACTCATCAACAAAAGCAAGGGCGACAATGCCTATACCGTCATCGACATCGATGGGAAGGTGAGCGTCAAAGAGCTCAAGTCGCGCTTAAACATTGAAGGCGTTGTGTCTGTCAGATTCCTATAGGAATTTCATTTCCCCTTTCACACGAGCAACCGCTGCCTCTGCTTCGGTCTGCGTTTTTCCGCGTCCAAAATAGTAGATCTTGAGTTTTGGTTCTGTGCCGGACGGACGCAGAATGGCTCGACTGCCATCTTCGAAATTGAACTCGATGACGTTTGCCGGTCTATTTTTGTCTTGCGCATAATCTTTGTGGAATACGACCGGTACAGAAAATCGCTTTTGCATTTCAGGATTGCGCCCCTGCTGCATCATCGCTGCGATTTCTGCCATGCCATCCGCACCCGGCTTCGCAAATTCTTGAAGTTCCTCCACAAAATAACCATAGGTTTCATAGATTTCCTGAAGTCGGTCGAGCAGTGTCTTGCTTTGCGTTTTGTATCGTGCCGCCATTTCGCAGATGAGCACTGAGGCATTCACGGCATCCTTATCGCGCACATGCGTACCGGATAAGTATCCGCAACTTTCTTCAAAGCCGAACAAGAAGCGCCGTGCTGTTCCCTGATTGGTGAGGTTATTGATCGTTTCCCCAATGTATTTAAATCCCGTCAGCACTTTGCGAACCTCGAGACCCTTTTCTTCCGCTAAAACCGAAGCGAGCGGTGAGGACACAATGGTTGTAACCATAAGCCCATCTTTTGGGAAGTCTCCCTTTTCTATCCGTCTTTCAATGATGTAATCGAGAAGCAGAACACCAATTTGATTTCCCGTAAGACGAAGATAATCTCCGCCATGAAAAACAGCAACGCCCACTCGGTCACAGTCCGGATCGGTTCCGATTAAGATATCGGGCGGATTCCCCAAACCTTGCTTTTCACGGCAAAGCGAAAGACCCAACGAGAGGGCATCCATCTTCTCGGGATTCGGCTCCGGGCAAGTGGTGAAGTAAGGATCCGGCTCCATCTGCGCTTTGGGGCCATCGAGCGAACCCACGCCGATTGCTGCGAGCGCGGCACTTACAGGAACTCTACCCGTTCCGTTTAGCGGGGTATACACAACATTCAGATTGGAGAGCCCTTCACGACCAAGAGACAACTTTAGCACATCCTCGACAAATTGCTGTTCCACCTTTTCGGAAATGATTTGGATGAGCGACTCGTTTTCCGCTGCTGCCGCAAGACGCTCCGAAACCGTACCGGAATATTGACTCGCAACCGTTTTCACGCCCTTCCAAATATCCACCAACTCAATCAATTGAGACACGCGCGTCGCCAACCCTTCCAGGCATTGGCATCCCGTATCGTCATAAATTTTATAGCCGTTGTATCTTTTCGAATTATGGCTTGCTGTAATGACAAGACCCCCAAGGCAATTGAGTTCCCGTACGGCATAAGACAACAATGGCGTCGCCGAGAGGCTTCCGAACACCAATGCTTCAATTCCGTTTGCAGCAAAGACACATGCCGCCTCATACGCAAACAGGTCGGAATTCAGCCGGTTGTCGTAGGCAATGGCAACACGCAGCGGGGTGGTTGGCGTAAATTTTACTTTAATCTCTGTAAGTGCCGCAGCAAAACCCTGTGTTGCTCGGCGAATCGTATGAACATTGATTCGATTGAGACCGGCACCCATAATTCCGCGCATACCCGCTGTTCCAAACTCCAATTCACGATAAAAACGATCTGCAATTTCTGGTGCTGCCTCTCCGTTTGGTACTTTTTCATATTGAGTCAAAAGCGACTCCAGTTCTCCACGCAGTGTGGCATCTAAGGTTTCTTCTTTCAACCATTCGTTCAATCTCTGTAAATTTTCACTCATCTTATTTCACCTTTTCCCGCTCTTATGTTATCGAATGTTGTTGTTCTTTTTATTCAGTGTCACCCGTTCCGCGCCCTTCAGTGAGGAAGACGCTCTCTCGTCCGCTTTCGTTTTGTTCGACGCGTACTCGGATGTTCCTTCTTGATCTCTGCCCATGCTGCGTTCAACTGAATGCCAATAATCAGAATAAAGGCAAGCAAATAAAACCACAAAAGAAGCACGACAACCGAACTCAATCCACCATATAAAATGTTAAAATTCTCCTTGCCGGCAATCCACCTTATGTAGAAGGAATAGAGCCCGGTAACGATTACCATGCCGATGGCAGCGAACAAACTACCCGGGAAAATCAAGCGTAAAACCGCGCGCCCCCTTTTCACCCAATTGATGAAAATGTTTTTGACGGTCTTCCAAAACGTCGGGGCAATTAAGCGGGAGAACATAGATTCACGATTCGGCAACAAATAGTAGATGGAAATGACCATAAAGAGGTAGAGTCCGAATGCAATAATCCACCGCATGGTGTACCACAGGCTCGAGAAGGTAAAGTCCTGTTCCAAGACATTATTGATGTAACGAATGATGGCACGTAAGATCACTTCTCCGTACACAAGGACGTTCAACGCAAAAACAAGGGTAAGCAAAATGAGCAAGATGGTCACCAGCGCACGCAGTCGTTCACGAATATACCCGAAAACCGGATTCTTATACCCCGAGCCCCCTTTATACGCATAATTCGCCATGCGCATCAGAGAAAACAAGGCTCTGCTGCCTGCCCACAAAGACAAAATGAACAAAAAGATGTTCACGGCATGGGACGGTGTGTGCTGTAAGAGCGGCAAAAGGATGTCTACGAGATCATTATTTGCATATTTCCCGAGCGCATCTTCAATCGCTGTCATAGACATCGTAAAAAGATCAAAAATTTGTGCCAAAAGAAACATGGTCGGTACAAACGACAAAATCAGAAAAAAAGCAACCTCCGCCGCTCGCCCCACATAAAACGGATCCAAAACCTTTTTTACAGTAAGTTTCAAGATGTTCTTGAGACTCATGGATGCTGCCTACCTTTGAGTTTTTTTTCGAGTTCTATAAGCGCGCGTGCCCGATGGCTGATGAGGTTTTTTTCTTCCGCGGGAATTTGCCCGAATGAAAGTCCCTCTGCATCGTATTCCACCGGAACAAATATCGGGTCATAACCAAACCCGTTCTCCCCTATCGGCGCACGAAGAATGCGCCCATGACATTCACCCTCGACAGCAATCTCACTCCCATCCGGAAAAATGACACAGATGGCACAGACAAACCGCGCCTTACGTTCTGTATCCGGAATATTTTCCATCCATTGCAAAACTTTTGCCAAATTCGTCTCATCTGTCGCGTCCGGTCCCGAAAAACGTGCCGAATAAATGCCCGGGGCGCCATCAAGCGCATCCACAACCAACCCCGAATCGTCTGCAATCGTCGCCACGCCGGAATCTTTCGCAAAAGCCTCGGCTTTGATTCGTGCATTTTCCGAAAAACTTTTCCCGTTCTCTTCTACATCGCGAAGAACAAAACCCGCTTCTTCCGGAGATTGTACACGAATGCCAAGATTTCGCGTCACGGCATCGATTTCTTGAATTTTATGTCGATTTCCCGTTGCGGCGACAAGAATGTCCATACACAGTCACCTTATGAATTCTTCATGATTACACCTTCTACAGTGTCTGCAACATCCTCACAAGCGTCACATACATCTTCCATGTAATGATAGATGTGCTCCCATGCAATCGCCTCAACTGCTGAAATTGAAGTATCTGTAAATACACGACGGACAGCTTCTGTGTACAAGCGATCGCCCTCTTCTTCCAAGCGGTTCACTTCGACCACAAGCTGGTGAATCGTTTTCGATTTTTTGAAATTATGAATTTCTTCAAGTGCCTGTTTCATGGACGCCGTACAGGTAACGATAACATCTGCAAGCGCAATCGCGTCTTCCCGAATGCTCTTGATGTTAAACATGTACAGACGCAACAAGACATCCTCAATTTTGTCGGTTACCGTATCGATGTAGGAAGCAAGCTCCATGATATCTTCTCGCTCGATTGGGGTAATGAATTCCTTTGCGAGATTTTTCGTCATATGGTGCTTTGCAATGTCCCCTGCCTGTTCGATTGCGTGCATCTCCGTTTTGAGATCGACCAATTTATCAGGGTCATAGTTTCTCACAACATTCTGCAAAAACAATGCGGCTTTATGCGAATAATCCGCCATCTCCACAAAAGATTGATAATACATCTGTCCTTTTTTCCCTGCCATTTCATCTTCCCTTTCTGTTTGACTTCTGATGAATTATCTGTTTGAATAGTAGTCAATTTTATACAATTCATTCAATCATTTCACGGTATAAATGTCAATGAGGGACAAACAATGGACAACGCGATAGAAAAACGCAAAATTCGAAACCGACTCCGACAGGAATTGCAAGAAATGGATGGGCATACGATCGAAGAATCCAACAAACAAATTTTACAAACCATTCTTTCAGCCCCCCTGTTCAAGAAGGCGAATACCCTCTGCATTTACATCGCTACCGCAATTGAAATTCCGACACTCCCACTGGTTCGCCACGCATTGGATGAAGGCAAACGCGTCTCGGCACCGGTCATTCTGGGACCTTCGCAAATGGAAGCGCATTACATCACATCCGAAGACGATCTAACCCCCGGACCGTTTGGCATTTTAGAGCCGAAAAAAACATCTCTTTTTTGTCCGCCCGGCGAAATTGAATTGGTGATTGTGCCATGTCTGTCCTGCGACAGAACGGGAATCCGAATCGGTCATGGTGGTGGCTATTATGATCGCTATTTGAAGCAGATTCGACGCAATCGCATCGGGAAATCACAGGCGATGTTCCTCACCGTATGCAGAGAAAATCTACTTTCCGAACAACTGCCTGCAACAAAATTTGACGTAAGAATGAACTATTTTGTTACGGAGCAGGGTCTTTTTTCTGTTCTTCCGCTTTAGCATCCGAATTTCGTCGTTGGAGCCAGTGCCGAAAGTGATGCTTTTTCAGCCTTTTGTCCTCTTCAAAAGCAGATTCATAATCGACTTCAAAAATTGCCATCATGAAGACAAAGAGCGGTACGCCGATCAATAGCCCCCAAACTTTTAAATATTCCTGAGCGACCAACAAAATGATGAACACGAAGCTCACGGGAAGTTCCATTCTTGCAGCCATGAGCTTTGGATTGAGCACATACGCTTCGATCACATGCATGACGACAATGAGAATTACAATTTCGAGAACCCGCACAAAACCACCGGAATTGAAGGCAATGATGGACAGTGGAATCAGTGAGATGACCACCCCCGCAACAGGAATCAAGCCCAAAAGGAGAATCATCACGCCGAGACCCCAGATATTTGGGAAATGGAAAACAGCAAGCACAATCACCGAAAACGACGCATTGATGAGCGCAATCGTAATTTGTACTTTCATGACCTTCCCAAACGAGCGACAGAAATTTGTGCCAAAGAGCATCAGATAGTAATGGATGAACGCGATACGGCTTTTCGACATGACGATGCCAAATCGCGAGATCTTCTTCTTTTCGAGCAAGAGCAGAAAACTTAAGGCAATCGCCAAAACGAGATTGATTCCAAAACGCCCGACATTCATAAGCGTATCCAGCATCAGCATCCCGAGACGACTGATGTACGAATCGATATCAAGCCCCCCTATAAGCTCAGCAAATCGCGGGTCCAAGGCCTTCCGCACGGAATCGAAATCGAAGCGAATGAAGGCACGCGCAATTTCCGTCGTTTGCTCGATGAGCAGTGGCGCAAACGCGATACTGCAAAGTGAAATCACCATAATGCCCACGAGAAACACAAATATGAGAAAGATCCCATCCGGGATGTTTCTTAAGGGTGTACGCGAAAACAGACGTTTTACAAATTTTGTGAAATAGTAAAAGACAAAGGTCAGGAGGAACGTAAGAAGCACGATGTCCAGCATAAACCAAATGGTAAGAAAACAAATTGTTAAAACAATCATTGCAATGATTTTTTCTTTTAAACTCATCGCCTGAGGCTGAAATCCCTGAATACCGCTTTCTGTCATTTGTAAATTTACTTCCTTATCGTCGTGCACGTTTCAATGATGCTTCCTTTTCTTTTATTATACGTTACTCCGTGCAACAATGTGTGACAACTATATTATTTTTCACGTACATAAAAGATAGCCTCATGTGACAAGGTAATAAAACGGTTTCAAAATGATCGGATCGAATCACACCCTGGCACCGGGAACATGAGCAAGGTATGTTTGATAGAAGTCCTCGGGATCTGTGGTGACCAACCACTCTGAACCAGGCAGGTCAATCTGCTCAATGTTTGCCTCTATCCAAGGATGTGTCGGGCTTCCTTCTATGGGACAGATGAGGCAGCCCTTCTCAACATAAAACGTGCACATATCCGGATGTGTAAGCTCGTAGATGACCGCGCGTGCCACCTGCTCTGAAATGCTGTTACGAACGGCAATGTAGGATGGTACGACTACAGCGCCGCTGGTAGGACAAAACGTGTAGTCTTGCTTGCCGTCAGCCGTTAATGTGTAGACCGTGGGCACCAAGGCTGCGCCCTCGCGTGTGGTTTTTACGTGTCTGAAAGCCTGCATGGGAATCTCGTGCACGCTTGAACGGTCAAGCAAGCTTGCTACGGCGTCCTTGCCCATCGTACTCCAAACCAGTTTGGCAATGCTCTTGCACGCAGA
>JAITTH010000033.1 GCA_031287295.1 Eubacteriales Family XIII. Incertae Sedis bacterium | reverse complement strand
CCTTGTATTTGCGAGGCGTGCAGGTCCATAGAAATGACGCGGTCGGCGCCTGCCACCGTAAGAAGATCGGCTACGAGCTTTGCCGTAATGGGATCGCGTGCTTTCGCCTTTCGATCTTGGCGCGCATACCCGTAATACGGGATGACAGCGTTGATACGCCCTGCCGAAGCGCGTTTCATCGCATCAATCATGATCAGTAGTTCCATGAGATTTTCATTGACCGGTGCGCATGTTGATTGAACGATGAAAACATCCAGCCCTCGAACCACCTCATTGATGCTAACGGAAATTTCCCCGTCACTGAAGGTCGATACGTTTGCTTTCCCCAGCGGTTTGCCCATATACCCGGAAATTTCTTTCGCAAGTGACCGGTTTGAATTTCCCGAAAAGACTTTGAAATCACCGAAGGCATCCTTTTTCATTTTTCTTTTCTCCTGTCTTTCCAACCCCGGAGGATGGCTTCTCTTGTACGACCAATGGAAAGACTACCACCCGGTACATCTTTTGTTACGGTCGTTCCTGCCGCAACATAGGCTCCTTCTCCGACTTCCACCGGCGCGATGATGTTTACGTTACATCCGATGAAAGCACTGTCGCCAACAACAGAACGATGCTTTTCCGAGCCGTCATAAGTGACAAACACGACGCCACATCCCAAATTGATATCGTTACCGAGATCGGCGTCTCCGACATAGGTAAGATGCGAAACCTTCGTCCCATCTCCGATCGCGGAATTTTTGATCTCTACAAAATCTCCGATTTTCACATTGGCGCCAATGTTGCTGTTCGGACGAAGATAGGCATACGGACCCACCGACGTATTTTCACCAATCCGGCTGTCTATGGAAACAGACAAAAGGATGTCTGTTCCGGCACCAATGGAAGAACGAATGATACGACTCGACTGACAGATGCGGCAATTCTCGCCTATTTCGGCATCTTCGAGGTAAACGTTTTGTTCGATCACCGTCCCGGCTCCGATTTTGGTTTTGCCCTTAATCGTCACCCATGGGCCGATTTGTACATTTTCGGCAATTTCCACCTCGGCATCGATAAAACAGGCATCCGGATCAATAAAAAGGACGCCCTTCTGCATATGGACAGAATTTCGCGCCCTGTTCTCTTCTTTTTTTCTTAGGGTGTCGCTTTCGTTGAACTTATCCCCCATCTTCACATCCTCCATCGCCGCTATAATGCCGCCAAGCGGTCGCTCTCCAAAATCGCTTTCCCAACCTTATAAATATCGCCGGCACCCATGGTAATGATTAAGTCGCCCCTTTCTGCATTGTTAAGGACGAAGCTTGCAATATCATCAAAATCTTTGAAATAGTACGCTTCCTTTCCCGGATTGTTCTTCTTGATGAGCGAGGCAATGCTCTTTGAGCTGATTTGATGCACATTTTTTTCGCGCGCACCATAGATCTCGGTAAGCACCACCTTATCTGCGGTTTCAAGGGCATCTGCAAACTCATCGTGCAGCGCCATCGTCCGTGTGTAGGTATGCGGTTGGAAAATGACCCAGAGATTTCCGTGAGGCATTTTACGGGCAGCTTCAATGGTAACCAGAATCTCTGCCGGGTGATGCGCATAATCGTCGATGATGCAAATGCCGTCTCGCGTCTCGCCAATCATGTCAAAACGTCGTTGCGTGCCACTGTAGGCTTCCAGTGTTTTTTTGATCTGTTCCGGGGCAACGCCAAGATCGTGACAACAGGAAAATGCAGCAAGCGCGTTATTTACATTGTGTTCCCCCGGCACGCCAAGCTGGATTCGGCATAGTTCTTTGCCACCGTGGATTACGCTGAAGGCAGGACGCCCTTCGCGATTGAATTCGATATCGCGAGCGGAATAATCGTTGCGGTCGTTGTATCCGTAGGTGATGATACGACGGTCCAAATCGCGCAAAATATTGCTGACAAAAGGATTCGCGTCAAAAGCCACCACAGCACCCGCCTTGGGTACGCGTCTGGAAAATTCATGGAAAGAGCGTATGATATGGTCAATGTCTCCGAAATAATCGAGATGATCGGAGTCGATGTTCAGAATGATTGCGTAATAAGGCGACAGACTGAGAAAGCTGTCCATGTATTCACAGGCTTCCGTGATGAAATACTCGCTTTTTCCGATTCGCACATTTCCGGATATCTCCGATAAATTCCCGCCGACCAAAATCGTGGGGTCCATTTTGTTGTCGTTCAGCACGAGCGAAATCATCGATGTTGCCGTCGTCTTTCCGTGCGCACCGGAAACCGCAATCGAATATTTGTGGCGTGCCATCAATTCGCCCAAGAGCTGTGCTCGCGTGATGGTCGGGATGTTGTTACTTGTTGCCGCAACGAGTTCCGGATTGGTCGCATGTACCGCAGATGAATAGACCACAAGATCTGCTGCGTTAATGTTACGTGCACGATGCCCAAGAAAGATTTGAGCACCCTTCTCGATTAAGCGAGCCGTTACATCGCTTTCCTGCATATCCGATCCGGATACGATATAGCCTTCTTCTATCAGAATCTCGGCAAGCGCGGAAAGCCCGATGCCTCCGATGCCGATGCAATGAACTCGTTCAACATTGGAAAGATGAAGCATAGAATATTTTTCCTCTCAAATAAAATTTGTACCTCTATTATATCATAAGATTGTGATTGCTCCGATAACGAAATTCGGAAGCAAAAAGGATGTTCATGTGGTAAACGAACGTTCATTTAAATTTCTTCTTGATTTTCCCTTTACGAACGATTATACTATGATTAAATTATTTTTTATTGTAGAAGGATAGAGGATAAAGAAAAACCAATGGAAATCACTGATATAAGGATTCGTAAAATTACGAATGAAGCACAACTGAAAGGGATCGTCTCCGTTACCTTTGATGACGAATTTGTCGTACACGATATTAAGATCATTGAAGGAGCAAATGGGCTGTTTATTGCAATGCCGAGTCGTAAAATGGGAGAAAACGATTTTCGCGATATCGCGCATCCCTTGAACTCAGCAACGAGAACTCGCATCAAAGAGGCGATTTTCGAAAAGTACGATGAAATTCTTAGCCAACAGCAAGAATTAAATTCTTCCAAAAACCAATAATCATTCGACGATTTTGGCATTAGCGCCGAGTGAAGCCAGTTTACCGACAATATTATCATAGCCGCGCTCAATGTGGTAAATATCGGAAATCTCCGTTGTACCCTTTGCAGCCAAACCTGCAAGAATGAGTGCCGCACCAGCACGAAGATCTGTGGCTTTCACCTCGGCGCCAACCAATTTCCCTCCGCCTGGAATGATGGCTTTACGTCCGTTCTCGATGATGTTCGCATTCATCTTATTCAGCTCTGCAATATGCATGAAGCGATTTTCAAACACCGATTCCAATATAATACTCGAACCAGACACCATGGAAAGAAACGTCATGAATTGTGGTTGCATATCCGTTGGGAAACCCGGATAAGGCAATGTTTTTATGTTTGTCGCCGAAAGATGCTGACGACTTTTCACAAAGACGCGTGTACCTTCGTCTGTATCTTCCACAGAAACACCGCACTCGCGCAATTTCGCGATAACCGGTTTTACATGATTGGGAAGCATGTTGGTTATGAGCACATCCCCTTTTGTAATGGCAGCGGCAAGCATATACGTTCCTGCTTCAATGCGATCGGGAATGACGCTGTGTTTTGCACCATGTAATTTAGAAACGCCTTCAATCTTGATGATGTTCGTTCCGGCACCTTTGATGCGCGCCCCCATCTTATTCAAATAGTTTGCAAGATCGATAATTTCCGGCTCTTCCGCCGCATTTTCAAGGATGGTCATGCCTGTTGCAAGCGAAGCGGCCAGCATAATGTTTTCCGTCGCCCCGACGCTCGGCGTATCGAGGTAGATTTCGGCTCCGCGCAAATGCTTCGTTTTTGCGAGAACATAGCCGGATTGGCGCACCTCTTCTTTGGTTTCGGTTTCCGTTTCAACATCGGCGCCCAAAGCGTGAAAGCCTTTTAGATGTAGGTCAATGGGTCGTTCTCCGATGGCGCACCCGCCCGGAAGCGGTAATTTGGCATATCCGGTTCTCGCCAACACCGGTCCCATCGCAACCACAGAAGCACGCATACTCATAACAAGATCTTCGGGAACCTCGCCTTTTCTGATCTTTTTCGCCTGCACATGGATGGTCTTTTGGACTTTATCGACTGTGACCTTTGCACCAAAACTTTCGAGCAGCATACACATCACATCGACGTCCTTCAAATCGGGAACATCTCCGATTACACATTCATCTTCCGTCAAAAGTGTCGCCGCAAGCAAGGGTAACACGGCATTTTTAGAACCGCTCACTTCAACGCATCCTTTTAATGCCGGACTCTTTTTTACAATAATTTTACTCAAAGAAGCCTCCGCTCTTTTACCTCAATCCTGAAAAGACACAAGAGATATTATACCTCATATGGCAAAATAATAAAGGGGATATCTGTCTTCTTTGATGGAGTGAAGAAACGGGTGAAGAAACGCACACCGGACGTGCGGTGCGACTACCGATGCTACTGGCCGTAATAGGCATTTGCGCCGTGTTTTCTGAAATAGTGCTTATCCAGGATGTCACTTCCTACAGGGTCCTTCCCTTGGCAGTACAATGCCATAAGCGCCACTTCCTCTAACACGGTGGCATTGTGAACGGCATCTTTGCCGTTTTTTCCCCATGTAAAAGGACCGTGATTTGCAACAAGAACCGCGGGAATGCCTTCAGGATCAGGGTGACATTCTGCGATTACCTTGCCGGTATTTTGCTCGTAATCGTCGGCGATTTCTTCTGCGGTAAGCGGTCTCGTAATCGGTACCGCTCCGTGAAAATAGTCTGCATGTGTGGTTCCAAAAGGCAGAATGCTCTCTTTTCGTTGCGCAAATATCGTGGCATACCGGCTATGCGTATGGCATATTCCCCCGAGAAAAGGAAATGCCCTGTAAAGTTCAAGATGCGTCGCCGTGTCGCTGGAAGCACGCATCTTCCCTTCCACAAGCCTTCCGCTCAAATCCAGCACGACGATGTCTTCCGGGCGGAGATCTTCATACGACACCCCACTTGGTTTGATGCCAATCAGCCCTGCTTCACGATCCATCTCGCTTACATTGCCCCATGTAAAAATGACGAGTCCGTTCTTCGGAAGCAGCATGTTCGCCTCATATACATTTTTTTTTAATTTTTCTATCGCTTTAAGGTCCATAGCAAATCACCCAACTCCAGTTCCTTTTCAAGCGGGTATAAGTCCGTATTCTTTCCGATCGAAACAAACTGAATGCCCATGATCCGGGAAAACATTCTCCACATATCTGCCGTTACACCATAGCTGAGCACTGTGTGATGCGCACCTCCTGCTCGAATCCAGGCAGCAGCGCCCTCTTCCAGATTTGGCATGGGTTTCCACATGGTTCTCGCTACGGGCAAATGGGGATAGGTGTTGATGGGTGGTACGCACTCCACATCCGCACAAATCAGCCTGAAATATTGCCCCATATCTATGAGACAGGTCGCCGTCGCAGCACCGGATTTTCCGGTAAAGGAAAGCCTTGCGGGCGGTTCTTTCCCACCGATTCCCAGAGGATGCACTTCTATGCGGGGCTTGTCCTCTGCAATTGATGGGCATACCTCAAGCATATGCGACCCCAGAACCAGCCCTGCGTCATAATCGTAAGTATAATCTTCCATAAAGGTGGAGGGCGCGTCGCTCATCACTTTTGCGATACGTGTCAGAGCGGAAACCTTCCAATCGCCTTCGCCTCCGTATCCATATCCTTGCCTCATAAGATTTTGAGTGGCAAGCCCGGGGAGTTGTCTCATGCCATATAGGTCTTCAAAGGTGTTTGAAAATGCCTTGCATCCTTCTTGATCTAATATTTTTTTTAGGGCGATCTCTTCAATCGCTTGATACGCGACAGCTCCTGTATCCTCGTCTTTCATCGTATAGAGGGAACTGTATTCAGCCATTTTCGTCTGAATTTCTTGCTTGGTCACATTCCCCATCTCTTCCACAAGCTGGCCCACGGGAAACGTGTTTACCTGCCAACCCAATTTGATTTGTGCCTCTATCTTATCGCCCTCTGTAACAGCTACATTTCTCATATTGTCGCCAAAGCGTGCAACCTTAAGGCTTTTGCTTTCGGAAACACCCACTGCAGCTCGCTGCCAATCGCCTATGGATTTGATCACTTTTTCATCTTGATAATACCCGGATACGATTTCCCGGGGCATCCGAAGCCTCTCTGTGAGGAAGCCGTGCTCTCTGTCGCCGTGCGCTGATTGATGCAGATTCATATAATCCATATCGATGGCGTCGTTTGGAATGCTTCTGTTTATCTGCGTGTGCAGATGAAGATAGGGTTTCTGAAGCAAACCCAGTGCCACAATCCACATTTTGGACGGCGAGAACGTATGACACCAAACGATGATTCCGCCACAATCCGGATCTGAATTCGCACCGACGACCATGGCCCTCGCTTCTTCATCCGATTTCACCGTTCCTTTATATTCAACAGCAAAAGGTAACTTTGCACGCAGAAAATCCGTAAGGACCTTACTGTTTTCGGCAACCTCTCTTAGCGTTTCTTCTCCATACATGAGCTGTGAGCCCGATACAAACCAAAATTTCACGATAGCACCTCCACGACCTTTCTTTCTGCTTCTAACAACGAAAGGAATCTGTCGAGATATACAGAAAATCCCAAAGTAATAGACGCATCCGGTGCACAAAGATTTTCTTTCGCACCTTTAAATACATATTCTTTCAAGTAATCCGGCAGACTCCGGTTGCTTCCCATGTAGCTTGCCAAGACGGCGATCCCAAAAGCGCCCCCTTCTCCGGCAGATTCCATTACGGACACATCGGTGTTTAACGCAGACGCCATCATGGATGCACCCACATTGCCCACCTTAAAAAAGCCCCCGTGCCCATAGAGTTTATCCACCTCGACGTTCTCATTTTTTAAAATATCGAATCCGATTCTCAGCGTGGAAATTGCGGAATAAAGAAGGCTTCTTGCAAAATTAGCAAAGGTAAAGTTTGCGTTGATGCACCTTGCCATGAGCGGCACCCCGGACGAAAGACCTGTAATCTGTTCCCCGGACAGATAATTGCAGGAAACCAGA
>JAITTH010000056.1 GCA_031287295.1 Eubacteriales Family XIII. Incertae Sedis bacterium | reverse complement strand
CCTTTACGGAACCCAGCGCAGAAGTGGATGTCTCCTGTTTCCTCTGCGGTGGGAAAGACCCGGGTTGTCGTGTCTGTAAAGGGAGTGGCTGGATAGAAATATTGGGTTGTGGCATGGTGCACCCCAATGTCCTAAAAGTTGGCGGGCTTGACACAGAAAAATATACCGGATTTGCGTTCGGCATGGGTGTGGAGCGCATTGCCATGCTGCGCCACGGAATAGACGACATTCGCCTGTTTTATGAAAACGACATACGCTTTATCAAGCAGTTTGCTTGATAGAAGATAGCGCTCTAAATCGTGTTACGGAGGAAACTTTCATGAAGGTCCCAATGAGTTGGTTAAACGAATATACAAATATCGAAGTGGGTTTGGATGCCCTTGCCGAAGGTATGATTCTGTCGGGTTCAAACATCGAAACGGTGGAAACTTTTGGTGCAGACATTAAAAATGTCGTCATCGGACGTGTCGAAACCGTATCGCCACATGAAGACTCCGACCATCTGGTTGTCTGCATGGTGGATGTGGGCAGCCGATCTGAAGACGGGAAACCTTTACAGATTGTTACCGGTGCACCAAATGTTAGACCGGGCGCATTCGTACCGGTTGCGCTGCATGGCAGCGACCTCCCGGGCGGGGTGAAGATAAAAAAAGGAAAACTGCGTGGCGTCGAAAGCCATGGCATGATCTGCTCTCCCGGAGAACTTGGATTTGACGATAAGGTGGTGCCGCTTGCACACAAAGACGGCATATGGATTCTTCCGGAAGCTTTCACAATCGGAGAAGATGTTGTGCAAGCTCTTGGACTTGACGAAACCGTCATCGACTTCGAGATTACCCCGAACCGTCCCGACTGCCTGTCTATTGTAGGCATGGCACGTGAAGTGGTCGCGACATTCGGAGGAACGTTACAATATCCGAATGTGAAGATTGCCGATGAAGACGACAGCGATACGGCGAGCAACCATATCAAGATCAGCATCAACAAGCCGGAACTTTGCAATCGCTATATAGGGCGCGTTGCAAAAGACATTCGCATAGAAGAAAGCCCATGGTGGCTGCAACGTAGGCTCATGTTTGCGGGGATGCGTCCGATTAACAACATCGTAGACATTACAAACTATGTCATGCTGGAATATGGACATCCCATTCATGCCTTCGACATTCGTACAATAGAAGGCAACGAAATCGTTGTAGACACAGCGATGGACGGTGAGCTTTTCACCACGCTTGATGGTCAAGAGAGAGTGCTTTCTTCGGACACTTTGCTCATCAAAGATGCAAAAAAAGGGACGGCTATTGCGGGCGTTATGGGTGGACTTCTTTCAGAAATTGAAAGCGATACCCCGATGATTCTCGTAGAAGCGGCAAACTTTAACGCGGACAACATAAGGCGCACTTCCAAGAAAATCGGCATTCGCAGCGAGGCATCCATGCGTTATGAAAAAGGGGTGTCGGCGCAACTTTGCGGCGAGGCTGCCGACCGTGTGTGTGCTCTGATCGCTCAAATTGGCGCAGGGCGCGTCCTTGGCGGTGTTGTGGACAATTACCCTGTCAAAGCAGAACAGAAGAGCATAGAGGTGCGTACGGCGCGTATGAACGCTGTTCTGGGCACGAGCCTGTCCACGTCGGAGATTGCAGAAATCTTGAGAAGATTGGAAATTGAATCGTTAGAAACCTCAGACGGTGTTTTGCGTTGTACCGTGCCGTTTGTGCGACTCGATCTTCGTGAAGAAATAGACTTTACCGAAGAGATCGCGCGCATCTATGGCTACGGCAGGCTTTCGACTACCTTGCACAAGGATAATGTGCCTGCGGAAGTGTCGAACAGTTGGTCGTTGCGAGGTACCATCCGGCAGCTCCTGTGTGCGTCCGGGCTTTCGGAAATTACCACATACAGTTTTGTTTCTCCGTCCGGTGTGGACCTGCTCGACCTTCCTACAGACTCAGCGAAACGAGATTTTATTCGCCTCCTCAATCCGCTTGGAGAGGAGAACGGCGTTATGCGTACCGTGCTTATGCCGGGACTTTTGCAAGTGCTTGCAGGAAATGCGAAAAAGAGCAATGCAGAAGCGGCACTTTTTGAAATCGGAAATACCTTCCGAAAAGCAGACGAAGGAGGACTCGCAGAAGAACGATTCTCCCTCTCTCTCGGTGCCTATGGGGAGGGATGGGATTTCTTTGCGCTGAAAGGCGTCTTGTCTCTGCTGTTTTCCAGATTGGGATTCAAAGATGTGAAGTATGAGGCGGTAACCGATGCAAAAACCTATCACCCCGGAAGATGTGCCGCCGTATCCATCGATTCAAAACAAGGCGGACCGGTATCCATCGGTCTGTTTGGAGAAATCCATCCGGATGTTGCGTCAAGGTTTGAAGTTGACGCACGCGTCGTTGCCGGGGAATTCGATTTGGATCGTATGATTGCGGAGGCGAATCTTACGCGAAGCTATACGCATCTCGACAAATATCCCGCTGTCACACGAGACATTTCGCTCTTGGCGGACGAAGCTGTTACCGTTGGAACCATCTGTGGCATCGCCGAGACAAACGGCGGGAAATTGCTCGAAAGCATTCGTTTGTTCGATGTGTATCGCGGCGCGCAAATACCGGAAGGGAAGAAGAGCCTGTCGTTTAATCTTGTCTATCGGGCAGCAGACAGAACCCTGAAAGACGAAGATGTTGTAAAGATCCATGAAAAAATCCTTACGGCATTGGCAGCAGGTACCGGTGCGGCACTCCGAGAGCTATAGAAAACCCTTGCGGAAAGATTCGGAATGTGTTCAAAAAGAGAATAAAATGAGTATAATGGTAGAAAGAACCGAAACGATTCAAAGGAGCCGATTATGAGCGATCCCATAAAAGCGACCGTAAAGATCTATAAAAAGGAGTACACGATTTCCGGGGAGAAGCCTCGCGACTATATCGTGAAGATTTCCGCCCACGTAGACGAAGTGATGCACACGCTCGCAAAAGGTCTCGTCGATAGT
The DNA here is from genome assembly GCA_031287295.1 of Eubacteriales Family XIII. Incertae Sedis bacterium. GTDB lineage: Bacteria > Bacillota > Clostridia > Peptostreptococcales > Anaerovoracaceae > JAISTV01. The sequence continues at coordinate 4,217 of JAITTH010000056.1, read as the reverse complement.
TCGCCCACGGACATCGCGGTGCTTTCCGCCCTAAACATCTCCGACGAGCTTTATACTTACATGGAAAAGCATGAAGCAAACGGCAAAGAACTCGAGCAGATGGAGAAGGATATTTCGCATTATACGCAACTCTGGGAAGAAGCAAAGAAAAACTTCTTGCAGTACAAAGAAGATACAGCAAAGGCACTTGCCGAAAAAGATAAACTGCAAGAGCGCCTGAACGAGAAAGCAATTGAGAACGACAACTTGCTCAAGGCGACCGTGGCAAAAGATGAAAAAATTGCCGATTTGGAGAGTCGTATGGCGGGCATCGCACAGAAACTGAAAGCACGCGAAGAGAGCGAAGCGATTTCAGATGTTCAAAATCAAAAACTCGAAGATACCTATAAGGAGCTGGAAGGCAATTACTTAGAGCTGCAAATGGAAAACATCCAACTAAAAGGTGAGCTCGATCGATTGCGCAAACTGGACGGATGATGTTTTTTGAAGACCTCCGACATCTTAGAATTCAATAAGGTCAAGCAACTGCTTGCAGACCGAACCGTCTCTCAATTGGCGCGTGAAGATGCGCTGTCGCTTTTTTATACCGGCGAGATTTCTCTGGTTCGTGAACGGCTTGCGGAAACTTCCGAAGCGGTTCACGTGATTCTGCGCAAAGGACGTCTGCCGATGGGCGATTTCGGTGATATCCGCAAGGCGGTGATTCATGCGGAAAAGGGAGGCGTGCTAACCTTTGCAGAACTACTCGATGTCGCTCGACATCTGGAAATATGCGCCTCTGTTCAAAAATACCTCTCTTCGGACATGCCGGAAATTCCACACATTCGGGACATTGTTTCCGTGATCGAATCTGTAGAATCTCTTGCTCTGCGCATTCATAGAACCATCATCAGCGAAACCGAAATGGCGGACACCGCCAGTACGGCATTGAAGAGCATTCGGCGCAACATCGCATTGCAAAACGAGCAAATTCGCGAACGATTGAATCGCATCGTCACATCAAACGCTTACAAAGACATGCTTCAAGACCAACTCATCACCCTTCGGGATGGTCGCTACTGCGTCCCGGTAAAGCAGGCGTATCGTGCGCGCTTTTCGGGCATCATTCACGATCAAAGCAAGGGTGGCGCGACCCTCTTCATCGAGCCTCAGGCTGTTGTCGAAGCAAACAATAAGCTGCGCGAGCTCGAAATGGAAGAAGAGAAGGAAATCCAACGCATTCTCGCGGCGTTTTCTGCCGAGGTCGGTGCCTATGCGCACAACATGCGACTCAACCAAGACATGCTCACGAAGCTCGATTTCATTTTTGCCAAAGGGCAGCTTGCCTGTGATATGGATGCCGTATTGCCCAAGCTTAACGAAAATCGCATTCTACGAATCAAAGCCGGACGCCATCCGCTCATCGATCCGGAAAAAGTGGTACCCATCAGTTTGGATCTTGGCGAACGCTTTTCAGTGATGGTCATCACCGGACCGAACACGGGAGGGAAAACCGTTACCCTTAAAACCGTCGGGCTCTTCCTTCTCATGGCGCAGGCGGGGCTTCATCTGCCCGCAGACAGTGTCGAGATTCCTCTGATGCGGCGTGTGTGTGCGGATATCGGCGACGAGCAGAGCATAGAGCAGAGCCTTTCAACGTTTTCTTCGCACATGAGAAATCTGGTGGAGATTTTTGCGGATTCCGATTCGGACAGCATCGTGTTGCTCGATGAACTGGGTGCAGGTACCGACCCGACGGAGGGCGCGGCTCTCGCAATCGCCATTCTGGAAGCGTTTCAGGCGCGTGGCTGCCTTGTTCTGGCGACGACGCATTACACGGAATTGAAAAAATATGCCATCGCATCCGAAGGTGTAGAAAACGCGTCGATGGAATTCGATCTCGAAACACTTTCTCCGACATTTCGCCTCATTGTAGGCACGCCGGGACGTTCAAACGCATTTGAGATTTCTGCGAAGCTCGGACTTGGCGAAGAAATCATTGCAAGGGCACGCGAACAAATGGATGAAGGAAGCCTTGCGTTTGAAAACGTCATCGGGCAGGTGGAAGCCGATAGAATCTCTGCGCAGTCCGACAGAACTGCCGCAGCCGAGCTTCTCGAGGACGTAAAGAAACGGGAAAGCGCGTTTGAAGAACGCCTCGAGGCATTCGAGGGTCAGCGCGAAAAGATTCTCGAAAAAACAAAAGAAAAAGCCCAGGAAAAAATTGAAGAAGTTGAAGAATATACACAGATTGTCCGTGAAGAGTTAAAGGCATTGCTCGACGATGCACGCGAGATGGCGGCACATAAAGAAGGCGAATCTACGGCAAGCCGAGGTGGATTTTACCATTTGCTCGATGAGAATCGCAAAATGCTATCGGCCCTCAAAGACGATTATGCGCGCGTGGATGGCGAAAAAGGAAAAGCAAAAAAACAGGCAGTGCAGTCTGTAAAGCCAAAAGACTTTACACCTGGTCAGTGCGTGAGACTGCTCCATAGCGACCAGGAAGGCGAAGTCATAACCGCTCCGAATTCGAAAGGTCAAGTTCAAGTGCTTGTCGGAAGCATGAAGCTTTTTACGGCAGTGAGCAATCTTTCTATGATTGAGAAAAAAACAAGCAAGGTTGATAACAAGAAATTCGGTGGTACGGCAGGTGGTTTTCTTCGCAGCAAAACCGAGTCCGTTTCGACATCCATCAATGTCATCGGAGAAGATTTAGATACGGCAAAGATGCTTGTCGAGAAGTATTTGGACGATGCGGTATTGGCGGGGCTTCACGAAGTAAGTGTCGTCCACGGAAGAGGCGAAGGCATTTTGCGCGATGGACTTCGCAGGATGTTTCGTGCGCACCGAAATGTCGAAGCTGTCCGCCCCGGCGGTCCGGGCGAAGGTGGCGATGGTGCAACCATCGTACGGCTCAAAAAATAAAAACCGATGCCCCCGAATCCGACTTGAAGGGCGTCCATCCAAACGCTCACGCTTGTTTGCCGGGCATGTTGATGATAAAATATCACAATCTATATCTTGGGAAAACAAGCGTTGAAGCTAAGGGAGTAGTGTGAAATTGAGGGACTTCAAACGGGAAATTGCGGCGGTTCTGGCCTCGCTTCCCCTGATCGAACAGGCAGAACTTTCAGAGACAGATGTCTTTGATCTTATGGAATGTCCGCCGGATGCGACAAAGGGCGATTATGCCTTTCCTTGTTTTCGGTTGTCAAAGGCACTGAGAAAAGCACCTGCGGTCATCGCAGGCGAGCTCACGGAATCTTCCGGACTTCAGGCAGATTTCATCGATCGTGTCGTTGCGGAAAACGCATACCTGAACTTCTTCTTGAAACGAAATGTGTTTGCCGAGGCCGTTGTTTCGGAAATCCTCAAGCAGGGCGAGGCATTCGGACGCAGTGACGTAGGCGCCGGCAATCGTGTCATTGTGGAGTTTAGCTCCCCAAACATCGCAAAGCCTTTTCATATCGGGCACATCCGCAGTACAGTCATCGGAAATTCAATTGAAAAAATCTACAATTTTTTAGGATACGAAACACTTCGTATCAACCATGTGGGCGACTATGGCACACAGTTTGGGAAGATGATCGTTGCTTACCGCCGTTGGGGCAGTGAAGAAGAGGTAAAGCAGGCACCGATTGCAAGCCTTCTTTCCTACTATACGCGTTTTCACGAAGAAGCGGAGACGAATGCCTCATTGGAAGAGGAGGCGCGTGAAGCCTTTTCGAAACTTGAAAGCGGATGCGCGGAAGAACAAGCACTATGGCAGTGGTTCCGTGAAGAAAGCCTTGCGGAATTCGGACGTGTCTATAAGATGCTCGACATCGAATTCGATTCTTACGCGGGAGAGAGTTTTTATTCAGACAAAATGGATCGTGTTGTGGATGAACTCACGAAAAAGGGCGTTTTGTTGGAGTCCGATGGCGCACAGATCGTCAATCTGGAAGAATACGGCATGCCACCGGCATTGATTAAAAAATCGGATGGGTCCACGCTCTACATCACCCGTGACATTGCGGCGGCAATTTATCGAAAAGAGACCTACGCATTTGAAAAGAACCTTTACATTGTTGCTGCCCAGCAGAATCTGCATTTTCAGCAGTGGTTCCGTGTGCTGAAACTCATGGGATATGATTGGGCAGATGATTGTGTGCATATTCCGTTTGGTTTGGTGAGCATGGAAGATGGGGTCATGTCTACCCGCAAAGGCAAGGTCGTTTTTTTAGAGGATGTGC
>JAITTH010000051.1 GCA_031287295.1 Eubacteriales Family XIII. Incertae Sedis bacterium | reverse complement strand
CAATGCAAATCCAGAAAGCATCCCGTCCGCAATCTTTGCAAACTCCATCAGAAGGTCTTGTTTTGGTCTAAGGATTTTTATTTTCCTCATATCCTTTATGGGGAGTTGTGGTTGCGCTGACCCTGAAGAAAACAAGTCGCGGGAATTATCTGCTATCAAAATGCTATCATTTCTCAAATCAACCCCTTGCAAACATTGATTTATCAGCATTTCGGCGTTTTACCTACCTACTCCCACTCAATCGTCCCCGGTGGCTTACTCGTCAGATCATACAACACCCGATTCACGCCTTTTACCTCGTTTACAATGCGATTGGAGATGAGTTCGAGCACGTCATAGGGTAGTCGCGCCCAGTCGCTTGTCATACCCTCTACCGAGGTAACACCAAGAATGCCGACTGCGTAGTCGTAAGTGCGCGCGTCGCCCATGACGCCAACGCTGCGAATGTTTGGAAGAACGGTGAAATACTGCCAGACGGCACTTTCGGTGTTGTCTTTATCATAGGTTGCGCCATAGTTGCGCTTGCCCGTTTTGGCAAACAGTGCTTCGTTGTATGCGTCAATCTCCTCGCGTAAGATGGCATCCGACTCACGAATTATTTCGAGTTTTTCTTCGGTAACGGCACCGAGACAGCGAATGGCAAGCCCGGGTCCCGGGAACGGCTGCCTCCAAACCAGTTCAGGCGCAATGCCCAGTTCTTCACCCACGGCACGAACTTCGTCTTTGAACAGCAGGCGAAGGGGTTCTATGAGCGTCATATTCATGTGTTCGGGCAACCCACCGACATTATGATGAGATTTTATGACGGCAGCTTCTCCACTACCGCTTTCGACAACATCCGGGTAAATCGTTCCCTGTAAGAGAAATTCCACTTCGCCTTCCTCTTCCAGAAGTTTTTTTGCCTCTTCCTCAAACACAGCGATGAACTCAGCCCCAATGATCTTTCTCTTTTCTTCCGGCTCGTCCACGCCTTCAAGTTTCTTCAAGAACCGTTCGGCGGCATCAACGCGTTTGATCTTCATGTTGAAACGCTGCCCATAGACATCCATGACCTGATCACCTTCGTTTTTGCGCAACAACCCATGGTCCACGAAAATGCATGTGAGATTGTCGCCGATCGCCTCGTGCGTGAGGACAGCGGCCACCGAAGAGTCTACACCGCCGGAAAGTGCGCACAGCACTTTTTTCTCGCCTACCGTTTCACGAATCTCTTCGATCTTTTGCTTTGCGAAACTCGCCATATTCCAGTCGTCTTTGCATTCACAAACTCTACGCAGAAAATTCTCTATGAGCTTTTGCCCGAAAGGCGTATGATGCACTTCAGGGTGAAACTGGACGGCATAAAGATTCTTTGCCGGATTTTCCATCGATGCCGTCGGACAATTGGCGGTATAAGATGTGGAGACAAACCCATCCGGTACTTCATCGATATAGTCTGTATGGCTCATCCAACAACGTTGGTCTCCATCGATTTCGGCGAACAGCTTGCTCGGCCATTCGCGGTCGTCTACCCAAACCTCTTCCTCGGATGCATTGTCTTCTGTTTCAGATCCCTTCGAAGCATTTTCGTCTTCACGCAGTCCTTTCATGCCAAAGAATCTGCCCACGCGTATGCTTACGCCTTCTTTCTCTTCAGTACTTGGTCCTTCAACAACACCCGTAGCGATATCGAGCAATTCGTTTGAAACATTGGCATCATCTCGACCTACCCATTTGGGCGCGGCAACAGCAGTAGAATCCTCTTCTTCTTTTTCCGAAGCAGGTTCTTCTCCCTTTAACAGAGGAAGTGGCTCAAGGTCTTCCGCCACGGCTGCCGGAACAATCGTCGGTTCTTCACCAACGTGCCGAATGGAAATACGCCCATACTCCTTGAAGTCCGGGCTCACAACCTTCCCGCCGAGGACGTGTGCCATGAGCTGCGCACCGTAACATATCCCAAGAATGGGAATTTCTCTGGAAAACAAACTTGCCGGCAATGTGGGTGCCCCTTCTTCATATACGCTAGAGGGACCACCCGTGAAGATGATACCCGAAGGTCTCTCTCCATTATAGATTCGCTCCATCAAACGAAAATACGGAACCACTTCCGCATACACATGCGCTTCACGTACCCGTCGCGCTATGAGTTGATTGTATTGACCACCAAAATCGACAACCCAGATTGATTCGTTCATTTTCGCACTCCTACTTATTGCAAATGCTTATATTTATTACCATCGATCCAATAGCCTCATGTGACAAACCAAATACGCCCAAAGAAAGCTTCGTTATCGTAGAACATTTGCGTTGGATTCTTTCAGGATTACGTCGTGTGCGCCCCCTTCTACAATACTTGTTGCACTCACGAGCGTAAGCTTCGTCTCCTTCTGCAGACTGGCGATGTTCAATACGCCACAGTTACACATCGTAGACCGAACTTTTGCCAAAGACTGCCGAACGTTGTCCTTCAAACTTCCGGCATAGGGAACATAAGAATCAACGCCTTCCTCAAATTTGAGCGTACCCTCGCCACCCATATCGTACCGTTGCCAGTTGCGGGCGCGGTTTGACCCTTCGCCCCAGTATTCTTTGACGTAATTGCCATTCACGTTCAGTTTTGCCGTCGGTGCTTCGTCGAAGCGTGCAAAATATCGTCCCAGCATCAAGAAGTCCGCACCCATGGCCAATGCCAATGTCATATGATAATCATAAACGATACCGCCATCACTGCAAATCGGAACATACTCTCCCGTTTTTTCCAAATATTCATCTCTTGCTGCAGCAACGTCCATCACTGCCGATGCTTGCCCGCGACCGATGCCTTTCTGTTCTCTCGTAATGCAGATAGACCCCCCTCCGATGCCAACCTTTACGAAATCTGCACCTGCCTCCGCCAAAAACAAAAACCCATCCTTGTCTACAACATTACCGGCTCCGATCATCACAGTATTGCCGTATTGCTCGCGAACAAACTGCAAAACATCGCGCTGCCACTCGCTATATCCTTCGCTGCTATCGATGCAAAGCACGTCCACACCGGCACTCACAAGGAGCGGAATGCGTTCTTTGTAGTCGTGTGTATTGACACCGGCACCGACCAAATAGCGTTTTTGCACATCGAGTAACTCGTTCGGATTTGCCTTGTGATTGTCGTAATCCTTGCGAAATACAAAGTAGGTGAGCCGTTGATTCTTATCGATGATCGGAAGGGCATTGAGTTTATGCTCCCATAAGATATCGTTTGCCTCGGATAGGGAAACGCCTTCCTGCGCATACACGAGGTCTTCGAACGGTCTCATAAATTCCCGCACGGGGGTGTTGAGATCCATGCGGCTCACGCGATAATCTCGTCCTGTAACGAGCCCGAGAATGCGCCCGTCTGCCGTACCGTCGTCCGTGACCGCTAAAGTGCTATGCCCGCGAATTTCTTTGAGTTTTAGAATATCGGCAAGCGTCTGATCCGGACGAACATTGCTGTCCGAACGCACAAATCCTGCCTTGTAGCCTTTTACCCGTTGCACCATCGCAACCTGCGTCTCTATGCTTTGCGATGCATAAATAAAAGAGAGACCGCCTTCTTTCGCAAGCGCAACTGCCATTCGATCATCCGAAACAGATTGCATGATGGCAGAGACCATCGGAATGTTAATTCGAAGTCTTGACTCTTCTCCCGCATGGTACCGTACAAGCGGTGTCGATAATGAAACACGATCCGGCGTGCAATCTTTGGATGAATATCCGGGAACCAACAGATATTCATTGAATGTACGAGATGGCTCTCCGAAATAATATGCCATGAAATCTCCTTTATTTCCTTTGCGTCCAGATATGATAAATGACGGCGACGACGCAACGAATCACGACCGCTGCAACTTTAAAAAACGGATTGAGATGAATCTGTGGTGCATAACGCCTATCGAGCAACCCTGCCTCGCGCCAATACCGACTATTTGCTTCGGTGGCGTCTTCCGATGAATTTATCTTCTGCCACATTGCGAAATAGAACAATTGTCTAAATGAGGGCTGATGTGCTACCCCAGAAATGGCTTCTTCATAATGCTCTTCCGCTTTTTTCGTCATCTTTTCGAGCATACTCGGCGTCGGATCCACAGACCAGGCTCTTCGAATGTTCAAACGAGAGACTTTCGAATAGCCCCAGTGCCCTAAAGTCCGCGCCATATATTTCGATACCGCTGCACCTCCGCTTCTTACACAGGTGCTGACCACAAAAGCCTTTTTTCCGAAAAATTCCGGTCGAT
>JAITTH010000031.1 GCA_031287295.1 Eubacteriales Family XIII. Incertae Sedis bacterium | reverse complement strand
TAAGACATCTATATCTAAGATTCGGGCAGGAATGTTTGGACCGGGCATGAAAGGACGTACAGATATTGTCGCCACAGATGAGGGCTATGCGATTTCGAAATCTTTGCTCCTAAAGGGATATGTCGATGATGATGAACTTGTCGCGTTTCCCGCAGCAGATTCATCCGGAGGAACGCACCCTGTAATCGAATGCACGCAGAATATTCCTTGTGATCCATGTCAGGATGTATGTCCAAAGGGTTGTATTCTTGTCGGAAGCAACATTACGATGATTCCTCGTGTGGATAAAGAGAAAGGTTGCTCCGGTTGTGCACTTTGCGTAGGGTCATGCCCTGGTCAAGCAATTTTCTTGATCAATGAAAAATACGAGGAAGGTTATGGGACGGTAGGATTTCCTTATGAATTTCTCCCTTTGCCTGAAAAGGGAAGTCAAGGTAAAGCACTTGATAGGAGCGGATCGGAAATCTGTGATGCAGAAATTGTCGATGTCAAAAATAACGCAGCAATGAACAAAACGCCGATGGTCGTGATGAAAGTGCCATCGTCAGAAGTGGGCAGAGCCAGGTTTTTCAAATTGGAAGGAGGTGTTTGAGATGGCGGTAACAATCCGTGTGAAAAATGATGCACCGTTTATTTCCGAAGCGGACGACGATATGCTTGTCTGTCGTTGTGAAGAAGTGACAAAAGGAGAAATTCGTAGAGCACTGCATGATGGGTTGCGTACATTTGGAGAGGTGAAACGCTTTCTTCGGTGTGGCATGGGTCTATGTCAAGGTCAAACGTGTCAACGACTTGTTCTGGGAATCCTATCGCGTGAACTTGGTGTGCCGATTGGAAGCCTAGGACGCGTGAACGGAAGAATGCCGGTCAGACCGGTAAATATGGAAGAGTTGAGTAAGAGTACTGAAAACGCGAAGGGGGTGGAAGACCATGCCTTATAGCCTTGAAAAGAAGATGGCGGATGTCATCATTATTGGCGGCGGCGTAATGGGATGTGCTACAGCATATCGTCTTGCGAAAGAAGGAATCTCTGTCATTCTTCTCGAAAAAAGTGAAATATGTGTGGGTGCTTCCGGCAGAAACGCAGGTGGTGTACGACAGTCGGCACGTGATGTTCGAGAACTCCCCCTCGCTATTTATGGAGTGAAAAACCTTTGGCCTACGCTCTCCGAAGAATTGGACGTAGATGTGGAATATGTACAAGAAGGAAATCTTCGACTCGGTCGAACGCCTGCACATTTAGAAAAACTCGCGACACTTGTCGAAAACAACGTAAGAGTTGGGCTTGACGTGCGGATGGTTACAGGAGATGAAGCGAGAGCCATTTGTCCCTATATGTCAGACGATGTTCTCGGTGCAAGTTGGTGCCCGACGGATGGTTATGCGAATCCGCTGCATACGACAATCGGATTCTACCAAAAGGCCTTGCAGTACGGAGCCGCTGTTATTACAGGCATCACAGTTTTGGGCCTCGGCAAGATAAAGGGATGTGTGCGCAAAGTCTATACCGACGAAGGGATTTATGAGGCAGACAGAGTTCTCGTCTGTGCAGGCTACGCCTCTCGCGCCATTGTCAATACGGTTGGCATTGATGTACCGGTTGAGCGTGAAGATGAAGAAGTGTTTGTAACAGAGCAGCTGTCTCCGATGTTTAATCAGGTGCTTGGAACTGCAGAGGCCGATTTTTATGGACATCAGACAAAACACGGATCCTTTCTTTTGGGCGGAGTAAGTGGATTGCAACATTTCACGTCAAATCACGATGGACATCCGACGGAGGCCTACACGGCACCATCGCTGGCGCGAGGAATCATTCGCTTTTTTCCGGACTTCGCGAAAGTGAAAATCATCCGATGCTGGTCCGGTCAGTTTGACACCTGTGTCGATGGCGTGCCGGTCATAAGCAATGTAGAGGAAGTCCCCGGGCTTACCATTGCGTTTGGGTTTTGCGGACATGGATTCGGTATTTCTCCTCCGGTTTCGCTGGCATTGAAAGAGCTGGTTATGGATGGTGAATCAAAGACGATTGATATCAGTGGTCTTCGCTATGATCGTTTTGCCGCAAAACAATAATAGAAATAGGTATTACCCAAATGAGCCGTTATTTGTCCGTTGAAGTTTTTTGTTGAGTTATCGAAGCAATCAATTTTTGAAGAAAGGAAGGGTTCCCATGTATAACAAAGTAGAATTTTTATATCTTTCACAGGATGATTGTGTAAAGGCAGGCGGTCTCGATATGAAGGGGACTGTCCAGGCGACAGAGCGTTCCTTTTTCCTTCACGGCAAAGGCGATTTTATTCTGCCACCGAAACCTGTCATTCGCTGGGGTGGCGAAGACAGTGAAGAAACCATCGGTCGCATCATGTCAATGCCGGCATGGCTTGGTGGGAACGATTACAAAGACGAACTCGTTGCGCGTGGACTTCTCGGACCTGTCAATACTTCCGGTTTGAAATTCATTCCGAGCAAACCACATAACCCCACAAAATATAACCTTCCGCGTGCGAATGCCATCGAGATTATTGTAGATCCCGAAACGCTTATGCCGCAGGCTATTATGGACGGTACCCTTGTAAGTGCTATGCGAACCGGAGCCGCGTCAGGTGTTGCCGCAAAGTATTTGGCGAAACCGGGAGCGAAATCTCTTGGTATTGTCGGTTCGAGCGTTATCGGCAAAACACAATTGTTCGGCGTTACAGCGGCCGTTCCCGGGCTTGAGATTGCGAAAGTATATAGCCCGAATCCGGATCATGTAAAGGCATTTGTCGATGAATTAAAGGATAAAGTTGATGTTGAACTTGTCGCCGCACAATCTTATGAAGAACTCATTTCGGAAGCCGATATCATTACCACGGCGACAATGGCAAAATCTTCCTATGTGAATCCGGATTGGTGGAAGCCCGGTGTCGTACACATTGAGACTAGTTTCTGGGATACGCCACCTGAAGCATTGAAGTTTGCAGATAAGATTTTTGTTGACGATTGGTCGCAGGTAAAGCATCACGGTGCAGACGTCTCATGGCG